>OMQK01000136.1 GCA_900313205.1 uncultured Bacteroidales bacterium
CCGTGAATTCCATCATCCAGAGATAGTCCTTGTAGGCGATGTACATCTCCACGCAGGTGAATTCAGGGTTATGGGTTTTGTCCATACCCTCATTGCGGAAGTTCTTTGCAAACTCATACACGCCCGCAAAGCCGCCCACAATCAGGCGCTTGAGGTACAGCTCATTTGCAATTCTCATGTACATATCCACGTCCAGTGCATTGTGGTGCGTGATGAAAGGACGTGCGGTTGCGCCGCCGGGGATGGCCTGGAGGATGGGGGTTTCCACCTCAAGGCATCCTGCCTCATTGAAACACTCACGCATTGTGTTGATGATGAGCGTGCGCTTCACGAAGGTCTCCTTGACATCCGGATTCACCACAAGGTCCACATACCTCTGACGGTAGCGGAGTTCAGGGTCATCGAAGCTGTCGTGGACGGTACCATCGGCATCAGTCTTGACGATAGGAAGCACGCGGAGAGACTTGCTCAGGACGGTAAGTTCCTTTGCGTGAACTGAAAGCTGGCCAGTTTGGGTAAAGAATGCAAAGCCCTTTATGCCGATGATATCACCAATGTCAAGCAGCTTCTTGAACACGGTGTTGTACATGGTCTTGTCCTCACCGGGGCAGATCTCGTCACGCTTTACGTACACCTGGATGCGGCCTGCGCTGTCCTGCAGTTCCATGAAGGATGCCGCGCCCATGATACGGCGGCTCATGATGCGGCCTGCAATGCACACGTCCTGGAAATTGCCTTCTTCCGGCTTGAAGCCATCAGCGATTTCCACAGTTGTGGTGTTTATGGGGTACAGGGGCGCCGGATAGGGATTTATCCCAAGTTCACGCAGTTTTGCAAGTGATTCTCTTCTTCCGAGCTCCTGCTCATTGAGTTCATAGTATGCCATAAGTCTTTATTTAAACGCACAAAGATACTAAAAAACCGCATATTTTCCCACCCGTCCCAAAAACTTCACCGGGCGGCAAAAAAAGGATTGGAAAAAAGGCCAATTATTATTATAATTGTATGCTAAACCGATAATTAAACGCACAAGATATGAAACGTTTCCATTTACTTCTTGTCCTGGCCGCAGCCGCGGCGGTATTCTCCTGCACTAAACCTGATGCCGGGGATAATAATTCTACAGTCTCTCCTAGTTCTTTTAACAAAGCCAGCGAATGGTCCGTGGTGGGCCTTGGCGGTGATTGGAACAAGGATCTGGCCATGAAAACCGACGGCTCCTGGCATGCCGCCTTCAACGTGACCATTGCCGCCTCGGATCAGTTCAAGTTCCGTAAAAACAAGGGCTGGGATGTGAATTTCGGTGCATCATCGGCAAAAGTGGGTGAAAAGGTATCGCTTTCCCAGGGGGGAGACAACATCAAGCTCCCGGCCGGCACCTATGACCTATACATTGCAGAAACCACCCAGATAGGATATTTCCTCAAGGCCGGCAGCGCCTTTACGCATGCCGATGAAGCCAAGGTGGAAGAAGGCGGAGACCTCTACGGAGATTACAGCGCCTCTCTCGCTCCTACCGATAAAAAGTCCGGAATCACATATCAGTTAAACGTTTACAGTTTTGCCGATTCTGACGGAGACGGCTGGGGCGACTTCCAGGGTATAATTGACCATCTGGACTATCTGGATGCCATCGGCGCCACAGCCCTGTGGCTTTCCCCGGTCAACGATTCCCAGTCATATCATGCATATGACATCAAGGATTACTACTCCATCAATCCCCGTTACGGCGGGCGTGGCGCAACCGCAGCCCAGGCAGAGGCAAAACTTAAGGAACTCATCACTGAGGCCGGAAAGAAGAATATTGACATCTATATTGACTATGTCCTCAACCACTCCGGAGACCAGTGCGGCTGGTTCAAGAGCGCCCTTGCCGGGGATGAGAAATATCGCAGCTACTACGTTTTCAACAGCGTCAAGACCAACTGGGAAAAAGACGAGAAGAACCGTAGCATAGACAACTTTGCCGGGCAGGATGGCTTCAGCATGGGTGAGTGGCACGCTGCTTCCATCGGCAATCCCGCCTACACCGGTTCCAAGAACCTCCATTTCAAACTGGATATCACAAGTGCATCGGCCCCCAAGCTTACCATTACGGAAACCTCCGATGCCGCTCAGGGAGACGGTGATTCCGGCTGGTATATCTTTGACAACAACGCCCACCAGATGCGCAAAACATCTGACAAGGTGTTTGAACTAACCCTCAAGGTAAACAACGACTGGGGCGTCCTTGTGAAGGACCATGCAACGGAGTGGGGAGACCACAAGTGGGGAGCCCCGGCCTCAAGCCCTAAGATTACCCTTGGTACTCCAATGACCCTTGTGAAGGGTGATGCCGCCAACAATATTATTTTTGGCGGAGACCCCGTGTTCTATTTTGGCAGTTTCTCCGGCTCAATGCCAGACCTCAACTATGGCCCCTGGCAGTCCTGCGAGACATCTGCCGCATTCAAGGACCTGGCGGCAAGCGCGGATAAATGGATCAACCTTGGCGTGAACGGACTCCGCCTTGATGCCGTGATGTGGATATACCAGTGTCACACAGACGCCAACGTGAAATTCCTCTCTGAGTGGTACAACCACTGCAACGCCACCTACAAGGCCCGCGGCGGCAAGGGAGACCTCTACATGGTTGGGGAGGCATATGATTGGAACGCGGATGTTGTGGCTCCCTACTACAAGGGCCTTCCTTCCCTGTTTGACTTTGCCTATTATGGCACCGTCAAGGACAGGGTGAACAAGGGCTCCGGCTCAGACCTGGGTTCCACTATCAAGAGTTTCCAGGATAAGAATAAGAATGCATACAGCCAGGCCCTCCACAGCCACAGGACCGGTTTTGAGGATGCTATCAAGCTCTCCAACCACGACGAAAACCGCGTGGCCTCGGAAATCGGCAATCATCCCCAGAAGAAACGCGTCATTGCGGCCATCCTTCTCACCAGCCCCGGCAAGCCCTACATCTATCAGGGTGAGGAGCTTGGTTACTGGGGTGTGAAGTCCAGCGGAGACCAGAACGTTCGCCAGCCCATCAACTGGAAGAAGGACTGCGTGGTTCCCACCTCCTGGTGCAGCTTTGACAAGAGCGTCATTACGGCCGATTCTTCCGTAGAGGCCCAGGCCGCCAATGACCGCTCCCTGCTGCAGCTCTACCGTCACTTTGCATATGCCCGCAACACCCACTCCGCCCTTGCCGAAGGTGAGATTGAGACCACTTCCGGCGGCAATAACGCCGTCGCCGCATGGTATATGAAATCGGCCTCAGAGAAGGTTTTGGTAATGCATAACTTATCGGCCTCACCTGTAACTGTAACCCGTGACGGTGACAAACTTGACAAGATAATAGTTTCCAACCACAAGGTTGAGGTTAGCGGCAAGTCCGTTACTCTCCCCGCATATTCTTCAGTAGTATTTCAACAGTAATAACCACATATGAAAAAGATTATCATCGCTCTTGCAGCGCTTGCAATTGCAGCCTGCGCACCCAAGGTTCAGTATCATCCTGAATGGACCTACGATTCAGTTGTCTATGAAATGAACATCCGCCAGTATTCCCCTGAAGGGACCTTCGCGGCAGCGGCAGCCCAGCTTCCCCGCCTCAAGGAACTTGGCGTGGATGTAGTATGGCTCATGCCCATGTTTGAAATTGGCACGGAGGGCCGCAAGGGTACCCTTGGCTCATACTATGCTATCTCAGACTACAAGAAGGTGAATCCGGAATTCGGCACCATGGAAGACTTTGAGGCTTTCCTTGCAAAGGCCCATGAACTTGGCCTGAAGGTAATCCTTGACTGGGTTGCCAACCAAACCGCTCCGGACCATGTCTGGATGACGGAAAAGCCGGCCGATTTCTATGAGAGGGACGCAGAAGGCAACGCCATCTGGGAGTACGACTGGACCGATACCCGCAGCCTCAACTATGAGAATGAGGACGTGTGGTGGGCCCAGGACGACGCTATGCGTTTCTGGCTTGAAAAGGGCGTGGACGGCTTCCGCTGTGACGCCGCCGGTGAGGTCCCTGCCGCCTTCTGGAAGGGCATCCTGCCCAAGATGAACAAGGACTATCCCGACATCTACCTCCTCGCCGAGGCGGAGCGCGACAACCTGGCCGACGCCACCGAGACCTTCGACGCGAACTACGCCTGGGAGCTGCACCACCTGCTGAACAGCCTGGCGCAGGGCCGCAAGACGGTGAACGACCTCAAGGAATACGTCACCCGCGACGCCGCCCGCTTCCCGAAGGAGGCCTTCCGCCTGACCTTCACCTCCAACCACGACGAGAACTCCTGGTCCGGCACCGAGTTCGAGCGCGAGGGCGCCGCGGCGAACGCCTGCGCCGTCCTGTGCTTCACCCTGCCGGGCAGCCAGCCGCTCATCTACACCGGCCAGGAAATCGGCCTCTCCCGCCGGCTCGAGTTCTTCGAGAAGGACCCGATCACGGACTGGAGCGCCAATGAATACACCACCTTCTGGAAGAAGCTCGTGGACCTCAAGCACAACAATCCCGCCCTCGCCGCCGGCGAGAAGGGCGGCGACATCGTCTGGTGGGAGATTCCCGAAGGCCTGGACGGCATCGTCGCCTTCCACCGCGAGGTGAAGGGCAACAAGGTGATCGTGCTCGCGAACTTCGGCGTCGCCCCGGCGGAAGAGCCGGCGGAGGCCGAGACGCAGCAGGCTGCGGCTACCGACAACCGTCCCGCCGCCGAGACCGGCGGCACGCCCTTCAAGAACCTCGAGGCCGCTCCCGTCAAGCTTCCTGTCAACCTGGACGGCAAATATACCGAAGTCTTCACCGGCAAGACCTACCAGAAGGGTATGAA
>OMQK01000062.1 GCA_900313205.1 uncultured Bacteroidales bacterium
TGACAGTGCCTGATTTACACTGAGTTACGTTGAGAAGAATCTTACCAAGGTGATCGGCCTCCTTTATGATGGAGAGGAACCAGTCCTTTGAGAGGGCGTTGCCGGAGCCGTATGTCTCAAGGATGCATGCGCGGATTTCAGGGGCACAGAGGGAGTGGCGCGCCACAGCGGGCGTGATTCCGGGATGAATCTTCAGGATGGACACCCGGCAGTCAAGGTGAGTCTGGACTTTAAGGGTATTGGCCGATGGCTTCCGTATAATGTCAGAGTTGTAGCGGATGTTGATCCCGGCCTGGGCCAGAGGCGGAAGGTTGGGGGATGCGAAGGCGTTGAAGGCCTCTGCGCTGTACTTTGTGGAGCGGTTGCCGCGAAGGAGCCTTGCGTCGAAAAAGATGGCCACCTCCGGGACCTCTGCGCTGCCATCGGCCTTCTTTGCCGACGCTATCTCCACGGCCGATATCAGGTTTTCCTTGCCGTCCGTGCGGGGGACGCCTATTGGAAGCTGGCTCCCGGTGAAGATGACGGGCTTTGAGAGACCTTCCAGCATGAAACTCAGGGCCGATGCACTGTAGGCCATGGTGTCCGTGCCGTGAAGGACCACGAAGCCGTCGTAATCGTCATACCTTTCATGGATGAGTTCCGCGAGGTTCACCCAGAGGGCGGGCTCCACGTCCGAGGAGTCTATAAGCGGTGAGAAGGTGTAGGAGTCTATCCTCACGTTGAACTTGTTCAGTTCCGGGACCTCCTCCTTAATCTGGGAGAAGTCAAAGGGCTTCAGGGTCCCGTCCTGTGGGTCCTCCTTCATGCCGATTGTTCCGCCTGTGTAAATGACTAATACTGCCGATTTCATACTATGTCCGTCCTATGTCCGTCATTCCCGGCCTGACCGGGAATCTCTTAAATATTAAACAGTCTCTGAGCGTTCTCCGTTGTTATCCTTTCGCATTCCTCCAGCGTGAGGCCCTTGACCTCCGCGACCTTTTGGGCGATAAACGGAAGGAAGGAACTCTCGTTGCGCTCCCCGCGGTGGGGGACCGGCGCAAGGTAGGGGGCGTCTGTCTCCAAAAGGATATGGTGCATGGGGATTCTTGCCACGGTTCCAGCCAGTTTGGAGTTTTTGAAGGTGACTACCCCGCCTATTCCCACTGACCAGTCTCCGTAGCGGTTGGCTTCCTGATACACCTCATAGCTGCCGCTGAAGCAGTGGAGGTTGCCCCTGAGGTTCAGGTGCTTACAGTCTTTGAATATGGCCAGGAGGTCTTCCCACGCATCCCTGAGGTGAATGTTCACCGGAAGGTCCCGGGCCGCCGCCAGCTCCAGCTGGATGCGGAGCGCTTCCTTCTGCTCCTTCTCAAATTCCCGGCCCTCATGGTAATCCAGGCCAATTTCCCCAATTGCCACAATATCCGTCATGCCCGGCCGCGACCGGGCATCTCCTGCCGCTATGCCGTGGACCTGGTCCAGCTCATACTGCCAGTTATCGGCCGTGATGGAGCCGGGGTAGACGCCAGCCATCTGGAACAGGACGCCGGGGTGGCGAAGGCCGATTTCCCACATGGCCTCTCGCTCGTGAGAGTCAACATCGGCCTGAATCATCTTGCCTACGCCGGCATCAACCGCACGCTGAATGGCCGCCTCCGCATCCGGAAGCAGCCACTCGTCGTAGAAGTGGGTATGCGTGTCTACCAGCATATCCACAAAGATACAAAAAAACTTTAGTCCCTGATCAAAGAGATGGGAATTCTGACACCAACCGCAAGGTTGTTTATCCTGGCTTTCCGGTTCAGGCCGTACTCGTTGCAGTACTCTTTGTCAAAGGGGAAACCCCAGTCTCCCTCGTATCGGGCAAAGATGATGAAACGGTCTCCAATGGGCCAGAAATGGAAGCTGAAACCCGTTTCAAGGGCATATCCGAGGAATAAGCCCAGTGCGTCCATTCCTGCTTTCTCCGATGCTCCCGGGACAAGTACCTTGCTGCCATCGGCCTCTATCCTTTGCGCAAGGAAATTGCCACCAAAGTTGAAGTACGCACCCACATACCAGAATGCCACAAACGGGTACCAGTTGAAGCCCATATCTAAATGGATGGCGTGGATGTTGTGTGACGGCGGCGCGGTGGGATGCTCCTCCGTAGCAACGCCGGTGAAGCTTTTTTGCTGATACAGAAGATGCAGGCCGATATCGAGATGCTTGTTCATCGGCCCTTCAAAACTGATTCCGCCAAAGGGATGCCAGGCTCCAACAGCGCGGCCGTCGAATTTATTGACCTGGTTCAGGGACGCTCCGCCTTCGACGCTCAGGGCTTTCATCGGGCGGCGGTATTGGATAACGGTCTGGGCGCTGGCTATGGGCATTGCCACGGCCAGCAGCAGGAGAGCTATTATTGTCTTTTTCATTTCCTGTTCACTAAGATGCTTCTCATTTGGCCGTCAAGGTCAAACACTATGTAACGGTCCTTGTCCTCGCAGACAATGCCTTCGTCCGTGATGCGCACGTCCTCGAATTCATCCACAATAAGGCGGGAATTGCCGTTCCATATGCTCCATTTCATCTTGTCTCCGTCCTTCACGCCCAGGGCGTAGACCAGGCCTTTACCGTTCCTCTGGCCCAGAGCCTGATATGCGTCGTATTCAAACGGAACAATCTTTTTGGTGTGCTTGCCGGTAGCGTCCAGAACGCCAACCCTGTTGTGCTTGTTCATTGCGATGACGGCGCTCATATCAAAGATCTTGAGGTCCTTGTAGATGGGCGGAATCGTCCACCAGCGGGTGTTGTTGCCGAATACGCCCACTCCGCCGTGCTTGCCGTTTCGGCCCACTATATTGCGGCCGTTCTGGTCTCCGGGGCGGATTGCGTCGTACTGCTGCATTGAGCCGGAGTAATATGCGTCAATGCTCTGGTCCAGGGCTGCGCCAAGGGCTTCTCCCGCGGCATAACTCATAGATTGTATGGCCGATGACAGGGCAGGGTCGATGACTGAACTTGAGCTGCGGCTGGAGCTGCTGGAGCTTGATGAGTTGCCAGAGTCGCCGTGGACGTAAGGGCAGTCACTCCGGTGGGTTTCTCCTTTCTCATAGTCTATCAATTTGCAGTGTAAGCAGTACTCGGCCACTATCTTGGCCTCTGGGACCGGCGGCACCTGGGCTGGGAGTTCTGTCCAGGCCAGCATGCCTGCCATTAGCAATAAGACAATAGGAAACTGTTTATTCATAGCGGTTCATTTTTGGCAAAGGTATCCTTTTTTGCAATTAGCCTTGTGGCGGATTTCGCTACAGGGCGGGGGCTATATGCTCTTGTCTTTGTATGCTGGGGGTGGACCTGGTCCACGGCGTGTCCGGCACAGGCATAGTGATAATAGTGAGCATAGATCAATGGGCCCGACACTAAGAATAGTTCGGGGTCAGCGAGCAGCGGCCAAGGAGGTCCGTGGTGAGGATGCCGTCGGCCTCCATCACGGTGACGGCGGTGAGGACTTCCTGATAGGGGAGGATGAGCCGGGCCGATAGGGCCTCAACGGTGATCCCGAGGTTCTCTTTCACGGCTTCCCCTATCCTCACCTGGGCCGATAATTCCCCGTATTTCCGCGTGAGGATACCTCTCAGCGTAGCCCCGGAACCCGCTGCCCAGGAGCCGCCGGCCCCGCGGGATGGGCGCCCGAGACCCAGTTCTCCCACCAGCTCTTCAGGGGAGGTGATGATATGGGCCATCTCCGCGTGGATGAGGGAGTTGCAGCCGGCGGAGCGGACATCGTCTATCCTTCCGGGCAGGACAAAGACCTCACGGTTGTACTCGCAGGCATAGCGTGCAGTCATGAGGGACCCTCCCCGGGTCTTTGACTCCACAACCACCACGGCCGATACCAGCCCAGCGATAATCCTGTTCCTCCGAAGGAAGTTCAGGGCCACCGGTGAGGTACCCATGGGATAGTCCGTAATGAGTCCGCATCCGGGCTGATGCACGATGTCAATGGCAAGGCGCTCGTGCTGCACCGGATAGATGCTGTCAATGCCCGTAGCCATGACTCCGATGGTCCCAAGGCCGCACTCAAGGGCTGTCCGGTGGGCAATTCCATCGGCCCCGAGGGCCATACCGCTCACGATCACCGGCTGAATGGGGGCTTCGGCCAGCGCCCGGACCAGTTTCTGGCACCATAGCCGACCGTAGGGGCTTATGTCCCGCGTTCCCACAAATGCAATCATGGGTTTGAGGCCAAAAATTTCAGTGGGTGAAGAGCAGCCGTTGAGGTAGAGCCCGAGAGGTGGACCCTCGCACTCCCGGAGAGGCTCAGGGTAGTCTTCGTCCATGATTGTGAGGAAACGGAAGCCCCGGGAGTCAATGCGTGAAAGCTCGTTCCTGGCCCATTCCAGGGCCGATGGCGTGAGCTGGGAGAGGAGCTCCGGGTGAGATGCCCGGTCGGGGCCGGGCATGACGGAAGGGTCTGGTGCGGCAGAGGTGAAGCATCCCAGGGCACTGCCGGCCTTCTCAATGAGGGAGGCGGCAAGGGTGGGGTGGTAGCCATAGATTTTGTTCAGGGCGCACAGCGCCACGTGTTCGTCAGAGTAGTTCATATATATAGGCACAACGGGCGCCCCGCCAGTGGGGTGCCCGTCGCCAAAAATATGCTAAAAAAAAGAGAAACAACGCCCTCCTCTCAAAGAAAGCGTTGTTTCACGTGAATTATTTTATGTTCCAGCGGAATCAGTTGAAAAACAACTGTTGTTTCACGTTAAAGAACAAGCAGGGCGTCTCCGTAAGGACCAAACCTGTAGCCTTCCTTGAGGGCTTCCTCATAGGCTGCCATCACGGGCTTGTAGCCTCCGAATGCGGCAACGCTCATGAGCATGGTGCTCTGGGGAAGGTGGAAGTTGGAAACTATTGCATCCGGGACGGAATACTGGTAGGGAGGGAAGATGAACTTGTTGGTCCAGCCGTCAAAGGCGTTCACCTGATGGGTGGTGGTGACATAGGTCTCCAGGCCCCTCATTACGGTGGCGCCAATGGCAACAACCTTCTTTCCGCTGCGCTTTGCCTTGTTGATTGCCTCCGCGGCATCTTCCGGAATGATGAGGCGCTCTGAATCCATCCTGTGCTTGGAAAGGTCTTCCACATCCACTGTGCGGAAGTGGCCGATACCCATATGGACGGTAATGAAGGTTTTCTCTATATCCTTTAGGATCATACGGTTGAAAAGTTCCCTTGAGAAGTGCAGGCCGGCAGCCGGAGCGCTCACTGCGCCCTCGTGCTTTGCGAAGATGGTCTGGTAGTTCTCAATGTCCTCCGGGGTGGTCTTTTCCTTCACCCATTCCGGAACATAGGGCTCTCCAAGGCTGAAGAGGGTTTCCTTGAACTCCTCATAGGTGCCGTCAAAGAGGAACCTGAGGGTGCGGCCGCGGGAGGTTGTATTGTCAATTACCTCTGCCACAAGGGACTCGTCCTCTCCGAAATAGAGTTTATTGCCGATACGGATCTTGCGGGCTGGATCCACGATCACGTCCCAGAGGCGCTGCTCACGGTTGAGCTCGCGGAGAAGCAGGACCATTATATCGGCCCCGGTCTTTTCCTTCTTGCCATACATACGGGAAGGAAACACCTTTGTGTCGTTAAGGACAAAGATGTCTCCCTTTCCGAAATAATCTATGATGTCTTTGAAGAGCCTGTGCTCTATTTCACCGGTGTCTTTGTGGAGCACCATGAGACGGGCTTCGTCGCGCCAGCGGGTAGGCTCCGATGCAATACGATCCTGCGGGAGGTCGAAGTTAAATTGCGAAAGTTTCATTTTGCGGTTTTAGTCGATACTTTAATAATACGGCCGCTACCGCAAAAAAGTTTCATCGCATGAATCTTGACTACGGAGATATGAACAAGATTCCTTACACTCAGATGCGTCAGGCTACACGTCCATCCTTATCCTTTTAGCCTTGGGATAGAGGTTGTTACACCTTGTCCCAAGGTTTTTTGCAGCCCCAAGGGGATGGCCCTCATAGCATATTGTAATAAGGCCGATGGGGGCATCAGGGAGTTTCAGTGCATCTCCGTGGAGGTACTGAAGCGCTGTCCGGCGGTCTACGTTCACGTGGGGGGCTTCGGGAGACCACCGGTCGGTGCCGGTGGTGACGGCGCGGCCGTCCTGTCCGACGGTTTTGCCGTCATGCCCGACGTGATCGGGCATCTCTGCCCTGAAGATCTTCAGGGGGTCTCCTCGGCGTATGCCGTCGGCCTCACCGTGCTTTTTCAGCGCAGCCACATACTGGCCTTCTCCGGGCACGAAGCCTGGAAGGAGAACCTGGCCACAGCGTGTGAGGATTGCGGGCGGGAAGTCCTCCGGTGGAATAATATCGGCTCCAAGTTCTGAGGCTATCCACTCCACTGTGTCGTCGTTCTCAAAGTGGTTGAAGGTGCAGGTGGAGTAGATGAGGATGCCGCCGGGGACAAGGGTGGGCCAGATGTCTGAAAGGATGCGGCGGCTGCGGGCTGCGCAGAACTCAACGGTCTCAAGGGACCAGTCCTCAATGGCCTTCTGGTCTTTCCGGAACATGCCTTCCCCGGAGCAGGGGACATCGGCCACTATCATATCAAAGAGCGGCGCATTCCCAAAGGCCGATGGATCACGTGATACAACTCCTGTACGGTTGTCTCCCCATGTTTCAAGGTTGGATCTGAGGATGTTGTATCGGGCCCGTACAACTTCATTTGCAAGCAGGGTGAAGTTGTCCCCGAAGCGTTCACGTAGGGATGCGGCAAGGTCTGTGGACTTGCCGCCGGGAGCTGCGCAGAGGTCAAGGACGCTCATCCCCGGGCGGTCCATGAAGCGCCTTGCCACATGGCCGGGGAACATTGCGCTGGTGTCCTGCACGTAGTAACATCCGGCGTGGAAAAGAGGGTCCAGGGTGAATGACGGGCGCTCCTTCAGGATGTAGCCGTATGGGCTCCAGGGCACGTTTTCAGCGTCTGGGAACGGGCATTCCGTGAGTTTGGCGGGGTTAAGGCGAATAGACACGGAAGGCTCCCCGGAGAGAGCCTTAATCGCAATCTCCGCCTTGTCTCTGCCAACAGAATCGGCCAGTAATTTCCTGAATTCCTCTGTCATATAATCGTCATTCCCGACCGTCATCGTCATTCCCGACCTGATCGGGAATCTCTCTTATTTCATCCACTGTTTTGGATCGAACCCTTCTGGCATTTTGCCGTTGGAGGCATCCACAAGGCCGTCCACAACCTTGTCTAGGGCTTCCTTCACCTTGCCTGAGAGCATCATCTTCATCATGAGGTTAAGATCGGCCTCCACTTTTATGTGGAAATCCGTCTTGTAGGGATCCTCTGCGGCGGGGTCAAAGTGAAGGACTATGTGGAAGGCGAAGGGTGCACCGTAGTCCACAAGCTCTATGCGGGAGTAGGGGACTCTCTCATGGACCTTCACGCCAATGTTGAAGCCCTGGACCGTTGCCTGGAGGGTGTCAAAGGTGGCTTCAATCATGTCTTTCTTGTCTTCAGGGAGCATGGCCTTGAAGTTCTGAAGGTCCGTGAAAGACATGTACAGCTCATGGGGCTGGCGTGAAACTATGCCGTGTTTACTTTCTATTGTTGTCATAAGTTTGTATCTTTGTAACTCCGCAAAGATAGCAAAATATGCATAAAATCTACTTTGGAAAGCGCACAATTATAATCTGCTCCCCTCAGGAGGAGGCTCTGGCCGATCCTAACTCCGTAGAGTTCCACGTTGGGGAAAAGCTGGATATCCATCATCTTGTCAGGATGTTCGAGGTCCAGGACACGCTTTCCCGCATATACATTCCGGCCGATGACGAGGAAAAGACCTATCGCCGCCTCTGCGCAGAGTTCAAGGAAGTGAATGCCGCAGGTGGGCTTGTGAGTAACCGCCGCGGAGACTTTCTCCTTATATCCCGAAACGGCCTCTGGGACCTTCCCAAGGGGCATCAGGAGCCCGGCGAGGACATTGAAATCTGCGCTGTCCGTGAGGTCCAGGAAGAAACCGGCGTGGACCAGCTTGAACTGCGGCGCCTTATCTGCATCACGGATCACGTGTATCTCCGTGACGGCCTGTGGCACCTCAAGCACACCTGGTGGTACGACATGCTGTACACGGATCCCACAAACCTCACCCCCCAGCGTGAAGAGGACATTACCAAAGCTGCCTGGGTGGCAAAATCCTCCCTCCCGCCGTTCCTCAAGAACACCTACCCCTCAATCGTTGAGGTTTTCCGTGAGGCCCGCATCTGACCGTTCTCCTATGGATTGCTTTTGTTCCACCCAGCCCGTAATGCCGATGCGGTGGAACTTAATGTGCTGTTTTACAACAATTTACAGAGTTCTTTGGGATTACCGGTAATCCCAAACGATCGCGCAACTCGCTGTGGCTCAGCTACTTAGCTTCCACCGCTTCCTTGTCCGTTTTTTTTCGTACCTTTGTACCTGTTATGAAATCAGACATCCTTAGAAGATACAGCATATCCACGCTGGGCCTCGTTCTGGTGGCCCTTGGTGTGGGTATTTCCATAAAGAGCAACCTGGGGATTGCCCCACCTTCCTGTCCTCCAACCATTCTTTCGCTTAAGTGGGGAGCCATCTCTATCGGCACATTCACCTGGATGATGCACATTGTGTTCATCCTCACCCAGTGGGCCCTGCTTGGGAAGAAGTTCCAGCTACGGTACCTGATGCAGATTCCGGCGGCCTTTGTGTGCAGATCCCAGCGGCCTTTGTGTTTGGTTATATGTGTGACGCTTCAATCTGGCTTTTCAATGCCATCAACGCCCCTGCCACCAACTACGTGGTCCAGATTCTTCTTAGCCTGGGAGCGGTAGTTCTCACGGCTATCGGCATTAAACTGGAGGTGGTTGGAGACGGCTGGATCCTTGCCGGTGACAAACTTGTGGCGGTGCTGTCGGAGGTTACAAAGAGCCCGTTCAGCAGGGTGAAGGTGATCTTTGACATTGTGATGGTTGCCTTTACGGCCGCCTTCTCCTTCATAGTGTTCGGGCTCCTGGACGGTAACGGTCACACCGTGGTCATCCGTGAGGGTACCCTCATCCTGGCCGTCCTCACCGGCATCTGCATGAGATTCACGGACCCTCTCATAGACCGTATTTTCACAAAAAAATGAGCCGCACACGGCAACTTTTGAATGACTGGATGCTGCCCGGAGCAATTGTTCTGGGCATAAGCCTGTATCTTTTATACTACTTCACTCCGGGGCTTCACGCCCATGAGCGCATCCTGCACCTCCTTGTTTCCGAGGGCCAGCGCGTTGTGATAGCCACCCTCCTGTTCTTCCAGTTTGTGAAGATCTCACCCCACGACCTCCGTTTCACCCGCTGGCACTTCCTTGCGCTGGCGTTCCAGGTGGGGCTGTTCCTTGGGTTATCGGCCATAATTTCCTTTATGCCGATAGGAGACCTTAGGATGCTCCTTGAGTGCGCCATGCTGTGCCTTATCTGTCCCACGGCATCGGCCGCCGGGGTCATTACGGAAAAACTTGGCGGGAACCTTGCTGGCACCGTCACCTACCTTGTGCTCATAAACCTTGCCGGCACCTTCCTCATTCCGCTGGTGATTCCCCTGGTCAATCCATCGGCCACAATGGGCTTCTGGGCATACGTGGGGCACATTGCGCTGAAGGTTTTCCCAGTGCTGGTGCTGCCGGGGCTCCTTGCCTGGACCATCCGATACACCACTCACCGGCTCCAGAGGGGCCTGATGAGATGGAGCTCAAATTCATTCTACATCTGGGGCGTGGGGCTTACCCTGGCAATGATCCTTGCCACCCGCGCGCTCATGGAAAGCGGCCTTGGAGCAGCGGCCATCGCCGGAATAGTGCTGGTGTCAGTGTTCTGCTGCTTCCTGCAGTTCTTTACCGGCCGCCGTCTTGGGGCCGATAAAATCACCCCCGGCCAGGCCCTTGGCCAGAAGAACACCGGCTTCCTTATCTGGCTGGGTTACAACTACATGACTCCTGTCACATCCGTTGCCGGCGGCCTCTACGCCATCTGGCAGAACCTTTTCAACAGTTGGGAACTCTACCGTAAGCAGCATCTCAGTGGAGGCTAAGTGATTGAGCTACAACGTGTTGCGCAATCATTTGGGATTACCGGTAATCCCAAAGAACTCTGTAAACGATTGTAAAACAATACATTAGGCTCCACCGCGTCGGCATTACATGGAAGGGGTGGTGAAGAAGGGGTTGGGAAAGTTGTGAAAATACGTTATATTTGTAAGCTATGTCTAAGATAGGGAACATACTGCTGCCAATAGCTGTGGCCGGTCTGGTTGCGGCCCAGACGGTGGGCGTGGAGGTAAACCGCGCCGCCCGCCTGCACAAGTGGTTCCCTGTTGCCGTGAAGGATACGGTAAAGGCCGATACTTCAACCGCCATTGCTAAGGCCGCCGCGGCTAAAACAGTGCCGGACAGCCTTTTGGCAGCCGCAGCAGATAGCGTGAAGCAAGCCGCAGACAGCGCCGCAACCGCCGCCTCAGACAGCGCCGCCGCAGCCCTCCGGCACAGGCGTGACAGCATCCAGGCCCTCATTGACAGCCTGAAAGCCAAGGCCGATACCGCCAGGATGGATTCCCTCTACAATGTACTCCTGCAACTTGACTCAGAATCCAGAAGCCCCCTTGACAGCCTGGCAGACGAGGAGGACTTCGACCTCTTTGCCATCCCGCAGGAGGACACAATGCCAACGGTCTACGCCCGTGACACCATGAAGGTGCCAGACAGCCTGAAGCTCACGGATCCCTTCCTCTATGAGTGGTACGTGGCCGTCAAGGACTCCTTTACCCACAGGCTGGTGGTGGATTCCCTCAAGGCCGAAGGAGACTCCCTCCTCTGGCCCCGCATCGATTCCCTCTATCTAGACGATTCAACCCGCACTGCCAAGGAGAAGTTTGAAAGGTGGTACGCCGGCCTCACCAAGGCGGAGCGTAAGCGCTATGACTATGAGCAGAAGCTCCCCATCCTCCTCCACCGTCAGGACTCCATCCTCAAGCATAAGGACAGCATTAAGCGCGTTAAGGACAGCATACGCCAGAGCACTCCCAGGATACTTGAAACGGCGTTTTTCCCGGATAGCCTGTACTACAAGCGGCTCATTTCCTGGAAGCGTGACCGCATGTACAACAGCATAGAATACAAGGAATGGGACACCACTGCCAACTACCGCTTCTACGACTACCCTCACATGAGGGAAGACGTAGGCGCCACCTGGCTGGGCTTCACCGGAACGCCCGTCCAAACATACAACTTCTTCAGAAGGGGCAGGGAGCTCACCCCCAGCTACTATGAGCCCATGGAATCCTGGACTTACAGTGCCGATAACATCCCCTTCTTCAACACCAAGACCCCTTACACGGAGTGGGAATACTATGGGTCCCTCTTCTCCAACGGCACCCAGGCCAATGATGCATTCCGCATTTTCACCACCCAGAATATCCTCCCTCAGCTGAATCTCTCCCTGGAGATGAAGCGCTACGGCGGTGCGGGTAACCTCAAGAACGAGGAAACCGACAACCGCACGTATTTTGTCACCGCCAACTGGCTTGGGAAGAAGTGGCTGGCCCATGCCGGGTTCATCTCCAACAGCATCACCCATCAGGAAAGCGGCGGTGTCATAGACAATTTCTGGATCAGGGATACAACCGTTCAGGTGAGGGAAGTTGACGTGAACCTGCCATCGGCCACAAACCGATACAAGAAAACTACGGTGTTCTTTGACCAGAACTACCGTATCCCGTTTGAGTTCATAGAGAAGCTGAAGCACCGCAAGGACACCTCCTGGGTGCCTTCCGATACCCTCAATACCAACACTACAACCGCATTTATCGGCACGGGAACAGAATGGACCACATACAGCAAGAAGTACGTGGACAACACCTCTCAGTCCCTGGCCGAATTCTACGACGAAACCTTCTACATCAACCCCACAAAGAGCTCGGACTCCCTCCGCACCATGCGTCTTGACAACCGCATCATCTTCCGCCTCCAGCCATGGAAGGAAGATGCCATAGTGTCTAAGATAGAGGGCGGTATTGGAGACAGGCTCCAGACTTTCTACCTGAGGCAGCCGGGGTATTCCCTGATAAAGCCGGCCAATACCGTCTGGAACACCATGTACGTGTATGCCGGGGCAGAGGGCCGGCTGAGCAAGTACATGGAATGGGACGCCACCGGGCGTTATCATTTCACCGGAATAGAGGCCAATGACTTCAGCCTGGGAGGACGGATCAAGTTCAATATCTTCCCCTTCAGGCGTTATCCCACCAGTCCCATGAGTCTGGAAGCCTCCGTGGAAACCTCCCTTAAGGCCCCGGACTTCTATCAGCAGCACTTCTATTCCAACCACTACATGTGGGAAAACAGTTTCCAGAAGGTTTCCACAACAAAGCTTCATGCAACTTTCAGCGTTCCGCGCTGGGACCTCAAGGCTGAGGCCGGTTATGCCCTCCTGGCTAACAATATCTACTATGACACAAAGGGAATAGTGCAGCAGAACACCGTTCCCATGAGTGTCCTTACCGCGGCCCTCACCAAGAATTTCGCATTCGGCCCCGTCCATCTTGACAACCAGGCCCTTCTGCAGCTCTCATCCAACCAGGATGTCCTGCCGCTTCCCACCCTGGCCCTGAACCTGCGCTGGTACATCCAGCTCAACATTGTGGATCCAAAGGTCATGAAGCTCCAGGCCGGCATAAACCTCAGGTACAACACCCTGTGGTACGCCCCCTCCTATAATCCTGTAGCGGGCGTGTTCACTAACCAGAAGGAGGAGCTTTACGGCAATGCGCCATCATTCGACCCCTTCATCAACCTCCAGTGGAAGAAGGCCTGCATATTCCTGAAGTTTGAGAATATGGGTAAGGGCTGGCCGCTGGATAAGCACGAATACTTCAGCGCCCACCACTATATCCAGCCTCCGGCAGTGTTCAAGTTCGGCATCTCATGGCCGTTCTACCCGCCTCTGGGGAAGGTCAAGACCCTCAGCGAAAGAGCAGGTGCCGGCATGGGCGGCGGAGGTGGCGGTGGCCTTGGAGGCGGCCTAGGCGGCGGTCTTGGCGGCCTTCTCAAGGGTGGCCGATAAACTATGAAAACGCGTACTCTCGCATATGCGGCGGCCTTTACGCTGCTGCTCCTTCTCATCCCGCATAAGAGCAGGGTGCCATCGGCCGAAACCCCTGAGGAAATAATGGCAAATGAGCGCTCCTCGGAATCCCTCAGCGCCTACGACAAGGTGATCAAGGCTACGGCCGATTCCCTGGGGATGGACTGGCACCTTATTGCTGCCGTGGTGTACCACGAGTCCCGTTTCCACAATGAGGCTCAGTCGGCCCGCGGCGCCGTAGGGCTCATGCAGATCCTCAGTTCCCGCTATTCGCAGGAATATCTCCTTGAGCCCGCCAACAATCTGAGGGTGGGTTCAAGATACCTGAAGCGCCTTGAAACAATGTATTCCAGCGTGGCTGCAAACCCCACCGAGGCCCTGAAATTCGCCCTTGCGGCATATAACTTCGGGGAAGGGAAGGTATGGCGCCTCATCGGCCAGGCCCGTGATGCCGGGGAGGATGCCAGCCGATGGGACGTTGTGGCCGCCACGCAGCTTCCAAAGGGCCACCACACGGTTGCCTACGTTGAGAAGGTGCTGGACACCTATTCCTATTATTACAGTAAGTATTAGTCGGCCTTGACGGTCTCGGCAGGGTCTATCTTGG
>OMQK01000061.1 GCA_900313205.1 uncultured Bacteroidales bacterium
GATGCCGTCCGTGGGCTGGCTGAACACCTGGAAGGTGGGGTTCACCTGCTGGAACAGCACGGGCACCACGGTGAGGGACTTGGTGTTTCCCATCACATTGACGGGGTAGGCGGCCTTGTCCGTGGAAAGGTACACAACGGCCTCTACGCCGGCCTCTACGGCCGCCCCAAGCAGCGTGGCCGTCCCAAGGATGTTGGTCTCCACTGCCCCTATGGGGTCTTTTTCGCAGCCCGGGATATCCTTCATAGCCGCGGCGTGGAAGATGAAATCCACGCCGGCAACCGCCTCACGGCATATATCGGCCTTCAAAATGTCTCCGGCAATGAATTTAATGCGGCTCTCTGAAGGGTAGAGTTCTCTCAGGGCATCCTGTTTTGCCTTATCCCTGGAGAGGATCCTTACCTCTCCGGCGCCGTAGGAGAGCATCCTCCTAAGCGCGGCAGACCCGAAACTTCCGGTTCCGCCTGTAATCAAGATTGTCTTTCCAATAAAAACAGACACGGTGTCAGTATTCAAAAGTGTTAAACCAATATGCCCTGTAAGATATTCCTTCCCGGCCGATAACCCTGAGGATATTGCCCTCCAGGTCAGTGAAAACGGCTTTTCGGGACGTAGTGCTGCTGAGAAGCATGATCCCCTCTTCCTCCAGGAGCTGGGCGTTGCTGCGGTCCCGGGAGCTGAGTTCCTCCGGAAGGTCTATCTTCAGTTCATAGACCGCAGTTTTAGCCGCTGCGTCCACGCGGAAGATCATGGCACTGGACTTTTTGATGTCCCGGCCGTTGGAATAGCACAGGATGCGGTCCGGGGCAAGAGGCGTTGCGGCGTGCAGGCCCCCGGTGGGGAAGTCACCGTCCAGGGTCACGTTTCCGTTTTCTCCAACCCTGTAAATTACATCTCCGGTTTTTCCGTCAATCTTCCAGAGTTCGCTGATGGCGTTGAAGGTCATGTACCAGTTGCCCTCTGAGTCCTGCGCCACGGAATTGGCGTGCACAAGGTCAGTGAGGCGTTTATCGGCCTTAAGATACGGGGCCGATAAATCCCCCAGTTCCCCAAAGCAGTCCCACTCCTTAACCTTGTTTCCCTCCGGGCTTATGACGGTGAAGCCGTCTCCCCAGACTGTACCTATGGGGAAGTCCTTCAAGACGTTGTTTACAAAGAGGAGGTTGCCGTCATCAAGGATCTTTATTTCGTGGTGAGGGTATTCTATGTTGCCCTTTCCGGAAGTCCAGTAAAGGATGCGGTTGCCGTCAAGGTCCGTTACAACCGTATGGGCGCAGAGGCGCTGCACGTCCGGGTTCTGGAAACCGGTAAGGACGGCAAGGCGGTTGCGGGAAGGGTCGCACCATGCGACGCGGATTTCCTCCCCGAAAGCGTGGTACCACACCACTTTTCCGTCTATGTCGCAGAAAGTAACGTATCCGGAAGGAGACGCCTCCCACTGCATCAGATAGCCTTTCAGGCCCGTTTCTCCGTCTTTTTCCACCGTATATGCCGGGCAGTCCACAGGAAGGGCTCCGGTCTTGAAGCCCAAAACTATCGACTCTGCGGAAGGATCGGCCTCAGGGACCACCGTAAACTCATATTCGGTTTCCGGATAAAGGAATTTCAGCACCACTCTCTCATTGCCGCCGTCCGTGTGGCGGGCGGCCGTCCACTGGCCGGACTCCCTGCCATCGGCCTTCTTCCAATAAAGGATACGCCAGTTGCAAGGGGCCGTGAAAGTGACGTCTACGGCATAGCGGAGGGTGTTGCCTGTTGGAGACAGCGTAACGGCATCGGCATAGCCTGCAAACCCCATGGGGCCTGCAGGCTTGCACGATGCCATTGCCGCAATCAGAGCGGCAGTTACAAGGAGACGCGCTCCCTTCATTACTCTTCGTAGATTACCTGGACAGATTTCACCCAGAAGCAGTTAATCTCGTTGTTAGTAGTCTGCCACTTGATTTCAAGAAGTCCGCCCACGGGATCCGGAGCTGTGAAGGTGAAAGGAGTCATATCGGGCTCTATTGAGTAGGTGGCGCCTATCTTGACTCCGCCCACGTAGACGGAAAGTTCGGCCCTGGCCTTATCCTGGTCTGTCAGGACAGCATCTGTGGATTCATCTCTGGGGGCGAAGCGGGCGGTGTTCACGGTAACGGAAGCAATTTTCTTGGAGGAGAGACTCTCCGTCCACATCCTTGCGCTCTTGGCGCTTTCTGCGGCTGCATTTGCGCCCCATGCGCGGCCAATCATAAGACCTGCGTTCTTATTCATAAGATAGAACGGGGCATCCGAGTCAACGCTGACTTCCCAGGTAATGCCCTGGTCCACAAGCGGCTGGACTTCCTCGGCGCCATCTGCTGTTACGCCAAAATCTCCGTCCTTGAAACTGTGCACATAGGTCTCCTTGCCCTTAGGTGTAAGGTAGATGCCAAGTACGGAAGGCACAGGGTTTTGATACTCATCATAGCCTGTGTAAGGATATTCAAGGAGCATCTCGTTCTCGTCCACCTTGACAATGAGGTACTCTCCGCCAATACCGGTAGCATCAGCCAGCATGAGAGGGAATGCGTTGCCGTCGAATTTGAGGTAGCTTGCTCCGTCCTTCTTTACTATGGTCCACCTCTCGTTGCCGGTCATCTGGACGGTCTGGGTTTCATAGGTGGTGTTGTTATAGGTGTCGTTGTTGGGGCCAAGGTTCATCTCCACGGTGCCGTTGGACTTAAAGGTGATGTTGTCGCCGTCGGTTTGGGCGGGGTTGGGTCCGTGCTCCACATTGACCCATGGGTATGATCCAACAGTGCCGTCTGCTACGCGTGAGCCGTACTTAAGGAGGAGCCAGGTGCCAAGGACACCCTTCTCCTCCGCGGTCATGGCGCGGGTGAGGTTGGGAAGCTCATAGACGGAGCCGGCTGCAAGGGTGGTTCCCTTGGCCGATACTTCCATCTCGTCGGTGCCCACGGTGTAGGTGACGGTGATCTTGCCCACTGTGCCGGGAAGGGCTGCCACATAGTATGTGCTGCCGCCCTTGAAGCCGCCTTCGAATGCGGAAACCTTGATTTCCGGACTTGTAGTGCCAGCCGTAAGGACGGGTTTTCCGCTGCAGTCTATGCTCACGGTGCCGGAAAGGGCTCCTTCTTCGGTCTTGATCTTGACGGATGATACACCTTCTGTGTCGGGGTCAAGTGAGAACTTGAGAACTGCCGCAACGGGTGTAAGGGCAATCTTGTCGCCATCGCTCTTTCCGGCTGCGGTGATCTGGAGGTCTGCGCCGCCGGCGCTGGTAGTCTGCTCGTTGGCAATTGTAGCCTTAATCACTGCGCCGTCAATGGTTGCCGATGCATCATATGGAAAGAGGGCATAGTAGGTATCGGCCTCAGCGGCAGAGCCAAGGATCTGGGCCGATGCTCCGCTGCCCTGCGCGCGGAACATCTTGTTGCCGGCGCCGTCGAAGATGCTCACTTTGTCGGCCTTGTTCCAGGAAAGGGCAAGCCCGTCCGTTCCAAGGGATACCTTAGTGAGAGGGGCGAGGGTTGCCGTAAAGGTCTTTTCTCCGGAAGAAGCGGGGGTATTGTCGTTGCCTCCTTTGTTCTCCGGCTTCTGGCAGGCTGCAACAACAGCAATTGCGGCTGCGAGCCAAAGTAAAGTACGTTTCATGTGTTCTTATGTGTTAATGGTTATCATTTCACGGGTTCTTGCACGGTTACCCAGTCAAACATGGCCGTGTGGTCCCTTGTGGGCATGTGGTCCCCAAGGAAGGTAAGGTTTTCCACGCTGCAGGCAACAAGGAAATTGGAATACGCCGCCGGGCCGAAACTAAGCTGGAGTTCCTTCACGGGAACATCGTCAATTATCCATGTGGCCTTGTACAGGCCGCCGTCATTCACATCCATCTTTATGGAGCATACGTGCCAGCCGGGCTTGATGGGGACGTAAGTTGAGTTGTGGGGATTCTTCTGGTTGGTAAGGCAGGCCACAAGCTCGTCATCGGCCGCGCCGCAGCCCTCTCGGGCGTAGGATTTTCCATAGCCTATCTCGAAGTCAAGTTCGTGTTCGTCGTTCTGGTAAATGAATGCACCGACACTTAACTGGGCGCCAACCTCGATTTCCGGTACCAGCAGTTTCCAGGTATATGTGCCCTGCCCGAATCTTTTGTTGCTTTGGAGCTTGTTGCGGTCCATTGTGTTCCCCTTGGTGGTAATGGAGAGCATTCCGCCGCTAATTGAGAAACACGGTGCGCCCTGCTCGGGATTATGGGTATAGTAATACCATCCGTCAATGCTGTCAAAGTCCCAGCGGGTCTCCTTAACTTCGGGTTCCGGTGGAGTAACGGGAACAATGGGGCCTTCACCGGGGTCATCATCGGGATATACATCCGTCAAGGTAAAGGAATCCCAGGTCCTGGCGTCCTTGAGGTCCGGGTTAAGGGTTACTTCGCGGTAAGGGACCGGCATGTAGCGGCGGATATCGTCGTCGGTAAGGGTGGCGACATCTGGATAGGCCGCCCATGAAGAGTCGTAGTAACCCTCCTCCTGGCCCTCGTTGGCGGCCTTGTAGGCGTAACGCTTCTTGATGGTGTTGATGTATTTTGTCATCCTGTCCTTCCACAGGCCCATACGGATGAGGTCCGGACGGCGCTGGCATTCCATGTTCAGTTCAAACAGTCGCTCGTCGCAGATGGCGCTGCGAAGGGCTTCCCTGCTGGCGTATTTTGCCGGGGAAAGACCGTGGGCGCTGTCCTGGAAGGCACGGTTCCTTACCCTGTTCACAAGGTCTATGGCCTCCTGGGTGGGACCGTAAAGCTCGTTGAGTATCTCCGCCTTGCAAAGGATGATGTCGGAAAGACGCATGAGGGGCAGGTTGTTGGGTGTGTCGTAAATATACTTCCAGGTGTTGAGGAACTTGTACTTCTGGGTATATGTCTCCCCAAGTTCGTTCATCAGGACGTAAGTCTTTCCGTTGACAGTGTGATTCTTGTTCACGGCGCCTGTTTCGGCCACATTCGAAGGCGCGCGGAAATAAGTTTCATCAGGAGAGTAGATATCCTCGTACTCGGTTACCTGCAGCACAGTGAGACGTTCATCGGCCGGATCAAACAGCCAGGTCATTTCCAGAGGCTGGTAAATATTTCCCCATCCCATATCGTACTCCCAGCCGGTGAACTGGAGACCAAGGTCCCACGAGCCGGAAGGAAGGGTTCCGCTTGCGCGGATGGCGAAGATCAGCTCATTGTTGTAGATTGCGGCCTCGTTGGTGGGATCAAACACGTCCCACACGGTGGGCTGGAGGGAATATACGCTTCCTTCCAGGGCAAGAACCTTGTTGATCTCCGTAAGTGCGTCATTCCAGAGGCTGGTGGCATTCTCCCCGTTCTGGCGTGCACGGCCGGCCTGGCGCATATATAGGCGAGCAAGATAACCGTGGGCGGCGCCGTAAGTGGGACGTCCGGCGTCAAGGTTTGAGGAGTATGACTTGGGAAGGTAGTCACAGGCGTTGAAAAGGTCGTTCTCAATGACTGTCTCTATCTTTGAAATAGAGGCAAAAGGCTTGCGTGCGGTGGGGTCTTCCTTGCTGGAAGTTGTAAGGGGCACCTGGTAAAAGACGTCCGTCAGGTTATAGTAGGCGAAAGCCCTCAGGAAATAAGCCTCTCCAAGCATCTGCTCCTTGGAAAAACCGTTCCCAAAATAGTTGTCGGGCATCTGCGGCACCTGGTCTATCACAATGTTTGCGCGTGCTACCATCTCGAAGAAACCGTTCCAGGCCACCAGCGTACGGTTGTCATTGTATATGGCAACGTCGTTGAGGACCTCGAACGGACTGGCGTTTTTGAAGCCGGCGTCCGTAGTTAAGTCGTTGATGTAGAACATGGGCTCCCTGTACGTAAGGTGCAGGGAGGAATATATGCTGTTCACGGCCGCCTGGGCGTTTTCCGCTGTGGTGAAGGCGTTTTCGTCGGTAAGGTTGGAGTAGACAACCTCCTTTAGCTGTTTCTGGCAGGAAACCGCGGCAATGACAACAAGAGATATTAATATGATTTTTTTCATAACTGCTCTCATTTTAGAAGGTTACTTTTACACCTGCGTTAACCTGCCTGTAGGCCGGATAAGTGTTGAAATCCAGGCCCTGGCTAACGGCGCTGGCCCCATTTGTAGAAACTTCAGGGTCAAAGCCGGAGTATTTGGTAAGGGTGAGGAGGCGGTTGGCTCCCACAAAGACGCGCGCCCCCTTTATGAAGTTCACGCCCCAGTCCTTGAGCGGAAGGGTGTAGCCAACCTCAATGTTGCTAAGGCGAAGGTATGAAGCGTCTTCCACGTAGTAAGAGTTCACAAAGGAACCGTACTGGGGGCCGCCGTCTTTCTTCCATGTTCCGGCCATTACCCTTGTGGAGGGGTTGCTGCGGGTCCAGCGATCTGCGCAGGACTTCAGACGGTCATTGTCCTCCAGGAGAAGACGGGAGATGTTCAGCATAGATCCGCCTATTGCGGCATCGAAGAACAGGGTGAAGTCAAAGTTCTTCCAGCGGATGGTGTTGCCCCAGCCGAAAACGAGGTTGGGTTCACCGTGGCCAAGGGAATGGCGGTCTTCGTCGGTAATGACTCCGTCTTTGTTGAGGTCTACGAATTTGGGGTGTCCGGGCTTGGATTTAGGCTGCGGAGCATATGTCTCTCCTTCCTGGAGAATGCCGTCCCACTCATAGCCGTAGATGGTGGAGAGGGGTTCCCCTTCTTTTACCACCGCGTACTCCACGTATTGATAACTGCCGTGAGGGCGTATGGTGTAGAATGTGGGAGTCTCAATTGACACTACCGTATTGCGGTTGTGGGCAAGATTGAGGGTAGTCTGCCAGGAGAAGTCCCTGGTATCAAACACGTGGTACTTTGCAAAGAACTCCACACCGCGGTTGCGGATGGATCCGTTGTTCCCCTTCTGGGTCTGGATGCCGACGGTGCTCATGGAGATGTTTACGTCGGAAAGGAGGTCCGTGGTGAGTTTGTCGTACCAGTCAAAGTTGATTTCCAGCTTATTGTCAAGCAGGGCTGCATCAATGCCGAAGTCCAGCTGGGAAGTGGTCTCCCACCGGAGAAGGATATTGCCGGCATTATTGGGGAACATACCCTTCACAATGCTGTTACCTCCAAGGTAGATGTCCTGGAAGGCATAGGTCCTGAGGGATTTATATGTGCCGATACCGTCGTTACCGGTGCGGCCGTAACTTGCGCGCAGTTTGATGGAGTTGAACAGCGGTTTTGTGAACTCCATGAAGGGTTCGTCGCCAATCTGCCAGGCAAAGGAGCCGGCGGGGAAAACGCCCCATTTGCTGCCTTCACCAAAGTTGGAGGCGCCGTCAAAACGCACGCTGGCGTTGAAGATGTACTTGTCAAGGAGCACGTATTCGGCCCTTCCGAAGAAGGAGATATTGGTTTTCTCGCTCTTTGCTGTGCTTATCCAGTCAATCTGGTTTGCAGCGCCCATATTGTTGTATGAGAACACGTCCGTTGTAAAGTCGTGGGCTCCCATACCGGTGTAGTTGTATGTGTTTTTCATCCAGCTGGCGCCGCCGATCACCTTCACGTCGTGTACCCCGAACTTCTTGTGGAAGGTGAGGAGGCCCTCAAGCTGCTGGTAGTGGGAGTCTTCAAGTTCAGAGGAGGCCTGGCCGTTGTAGGATGCGCCAACGGAAGTGTTGCGGTCAAAGTAGCTCTGGTATTTGTCGTTCTCCCGGCTGGTGGAGTACTGCACGCGGGCCTTCAGGAACGGGAAGGGATCTGCCTCCGCATACAGCGTTACGTAATTGTTGTTCACGCTCACGTTGTAGTCCTGGTACATCAGCTCATAGTAGACTTTCTCCATGCGGGAGTCTCGGCCGAACACGTCCTTCCCTTCCGTTGTGTTCATGGGATTTGCCAGGAACATCCAGTAGATGACGTTGCTGGTGGAGCTTGCCGTGCCGGTGCTGAAATACGTGCGGTTTGTGGCCGCGATATATGCGTTTACGCCAAGTCTCAGCCACTTTGTGGGAGTGAAATCGGCATTCACGCGTGCGCTGGTACGGGCAAAATCGGAATTGAGCACAAGGCCCTTGTCCGTCACATTCACGAAGCTTGCCGCGGCCCTTACCTTGTCATTGCCGCCCGTCACGTTCACGGCGTGGGTCTGGGTGAGGGCCGTTCGGGTCATTTCCTTGATCCAGTCCGTGCCCGCGCCCTTGAAGGCCTGCTGCTCCTCCGTGTAGGGAGGGTCTCCGGCGCTTCCGTTTTCGCGCCACACGTTCATGTCAAAGTTTATCTTGTCCTCCGCGTTCATCATCTTCCAGGGGTTGCGGAGGAGTTTGGCCGATAAATTATATGAATAATCCACGGAGAACCTTCCGGCCGATCCCTGCCTTGTGGTGATGAGGATGACGCCGTTGGCGCCGCGGGCACCGTAGATGGCGGTTGCGGCAGCGTCCTTGAGGATCTCTATGCTCTCGATATCCTCCGGGCTCACCTGGTTGCCAACATTGCTCTGGATGCCGTCAACCACGTACAGAGGGTCATTGCTGGCCGATATTGACGACGAACCGCGGACGCGTATGTTGATGCCGCCGCCGGGCTCGAAGGAGGTCTGCCTTACAGCAACACCCGCCGCGCGGCCCCTCAGGAGGTCTGCGGTGTTGGTGATGACGCCGGCCTTGACTTCATCGGCCTTGATGGAGGAGACGCTGCCCGCGAGGTCACGCTT
>OMQK01000338.1:0-1788 GCA_900313205.1 uncultured Bacteroidales bacterium
GGAAGTTCTGGAAAGAACTGTTCATCATGACCCTGGGCATGGCCATTGCGGCCGCCGCCGTCTATTACTTCATGATGCCCAGCAAACTCGTGCTGGGGTCCATCTCCGGTTTGTCCATCGTCATCTCGAACCTGTTCATGATGATGGGCATCCCTCTGAAGGTCTCCGCGGTCGTCACGGCCATCAACGCCATCCTCCTCATCCTGGCCTGGCTCCTCATCGGCAAGGAATTCGGCGCCAAGACCGTGTACACGGCGATGATCCTGGGCCCGCTCCTGGAATTCTGGGAGAAGGTGTGCCCCTACGAGCGCCTCATCGAGGCCGGGCAGAGCTCCGTGATGGGCGACCCGCTGCTGGACCTGATCTGTTTCGTGCTCGTGGTGAGCATCTCGCAGACGATCCTCTTCAGCATCAACGCCTCCACCGGCGGCCTGGACATCCTCGCGAAGATCGTCAACAAGTACCTGCACTTCGACATCGGCGTGTCCGTGACCGTCGCCGGCGCCCTCATCTGCTGCACCGCCTTCGCCATCAACCCGTTCCGGATGGTCGTCATCGGCCTCATCGGCACCTGGATGAACGGCCTCGCCCTGGACTACTTCATGGCCAGCGTGAACAAGCGCAAGCGCATCTGCATCGTCTCCGACCGCAGCGAGGAAATCCGCGCCTACATCGTGGACACCCTCGAGCGCGGCTGCACCCTCTACGACGTCCGCGGCGGCCACTCCGGCGAACCTCACGTGGAAATCCAGTCCCTCCTCACCCAGGACGAATTCTCCAAAGTGATGGACTACGTCAAGAAGAACGACATCCACGCCTTCATCACCGCCGGCAACGTGAGCGAAATCTACGGCATGTGGAACAAGGCCAAACACAAGAAATTGGAAAAATAATTTGCACTTTCCGATTTTTGCCGTATATTTGCAGTCCCAATTCGCGGTAGTGGTGAAATGGTAGACACGCTACTTTGAGGGGGTAGTGCCCGTTGGGGTGTGTGAGTTCGACTCTCACCTGCCCGTTGGGGTGTGTGAGTTCGACTCTCACCTACCGCACAAAAGAGGAAATCGAAAGGTTTCCTCTTTTCGTTTTATTTCCCATCTGCAGTGCGTTCTGTGGCTGTTTTTGGGCATTTTACTCCTATTTTACACCCGGTTTAGTTATTATAAACACACTCTTGCGTTGCAAAGGTATAAAACATTCAGGAAGGCGGATTATTGATCCAGAGGGTCCTGATACTTGATGACGACATCCGTTAATGAAAGGCCGGCGGATTCGTTGACGGGTTTGCCGATGCAGGTTTCGTCGGCGGACAGCCGGAAGATTAAAGATGTGTTCATCCTGTCCTTCAGGTTGTCAGACGATTCGAGTTGGATCCGGAAGCCCGCCGAGGATGCTTTTCCCCCCAGAGAAGGAGGCAGCACGACCTTGTTCAGGGAAACAGTGACGTCATCCATGCCCAGGGCATCTTCCAGTTCGACTTGGAAAGGAAGTGTTGACGTGAGTGTCCCTTCAACGATCACCTTGTCAAGAATGAGATCCTCCGCAAACAGGTTTCTTGGGAAATACAGGGTGGTGTACGTCTGGGCGGAAAAGTCTTTCTCGACCTGGAAAGGAGTGTCGACCTGTCCATGTAATTTGAAAGAAGCTTCTTCAGAATCGATTCGGACGATTTCGTCGGGATCCCTTTCAACGCGTAGGTCAGTGAAGCGGATGTCGTCCGGATCTCCGGCGAACAGGGACGAAAGTCCGGCGATCTGCAGGGATGAATGCACTTGGTCGTCCTCCTCG
>OMQK01000338.1:1820-3104 GCA_900313205.1 uncultured Bacteroidales bacterium
CTTTTTTCGCAAGATGAATCTCCGCTGTAGAAGGCCTGGGTGCTGTTGAACCGCTTTGCTTCGAGGGGGATATCGTTCCCAAAGGGCACGGAATGAAGAATTATTCCGTCCTTGTAGGAGGCGACCGTTCCCCGGAGCCGGACTTTAAACGGTGTCTTGTTCAGAAAATTCATCCGCAGGCGCGTATCATACAAATGAATGTTCGGTTTGCCCCACTGGAAAGCATAGGGCCTGATCCGCAAATCATATTCGAAAGAAATATCCGGAAGGGGATACTCCGACGGGAGATTGACAGCACCATGTGTCCGATAGACATCCCCTTGATGGTTGAGCGAACAGGACACGTCCAGATGGTCAGGCCATTCCCAGCCTTCTTTCAAGGCGGATTTCTCCAAATGCAACGTTCCTGTGACCGTAACGACGGAATCCAGTTGGATTGCATGTCCCGGCAACGACTGGTATTCCTCCGGGACTACGCAAGCACTGGTCAGGGAAACATCGGTGGAAAATGGGTAGGAAGGATTGAGTTCCACATAGTAGCGGAAGGCGTTTTTTTCGCTCATGTGGTGGGTGGAAGCCACCTTTACGGTGAAACTCTCCGGAAAAAAGACCCGGATATCCGTCACGATACGGCTGAATGGCGTATCGTCCCCGAACACGAAATCGAACTGGCCGCGCTGGCCAAGCCCGAACGCGACAAGGCGCGTATAGGTCTCCGGAACAGAATCGGACGACAAGGACCACGGTACTTCGAACGAGAAGGGAACATCCACGGCCTGAGAATCCCCGGCGAGCGGAATGTCAATCCGCGCGCTTCCTTCCCCATGCCCTTTCATCGTGAAATAAAACGGGATAGCGTTATCCCTGTTGTCCCACACCGTGCGATAGCTGTTGTGCATGTAGGTCTCCTTCCCCAACTGGATCATCAGGTTTCCCTTGTCATCCGGAACAACCCAGGAGGACGTATTCCCGTAATCGCTATAGCGGAAAATCTGCTTTGCGTCCAGCGTTTGCTGGATTTCCTCCACCGGAATGCTCGTAAGGGGAGGCGTCTGCTTTTCGTTACAGGCGACAAGCAGGGATAATCCAGCCAGCAGAAGCAAGTATAAAAATGTTTTCCGTGTCATCATTTCAAATCTGAATACGTTTAGTGAATTCTATTTTGAAGTGCAACTCACTTCCAAAATTTCAGTTAAATAATCGTGTCTGTGCTGATAGAGAAGACGCATGAAAAATGAAAGGTTAATATGAGAAGGGGTCTTTCCATCTGATAATATTCTATTG
>OMQK01000059.1 GCA_900313205.1 uncultured Bacteroidales bacterium
GGCTTTTTCCCGAAGAACTGGTTTGCGGCCGATGATATGCCGTAGGAGTTGGACCCGAAGAAGATGGCGTTGAGGTACATGTCAACAATCTCTTCCTTGGTGTAGTTGCGTTCCAGCTTTATGGCCGTGATCCATTCCTTGAGCTTGATCCACACCATCTTCACTTTCCCCACGCGTTCCCCGCGGGGATAGAGGGTCTTTGCAAGCTGCTGGGTGATGGTGGAGCCGCCGCCCTGGGAGGTGTCCCTGGAAAGGAGGGTCTTGAAAAGCACGCGCCCAAGGGACTGGATGTCCACGCCGGAATGCTTGTAGAAGCGTTTGTCCTCAGTTGCCACGGCGGCCTGGACCAGTGAGGGTGCAAGTTCGTCGTAGCTTACGAATGTACGGTTCTCTATATGATAAGTGGTAAGGATCTCCCCTTCTTCCGCAATTACCTGGGTGGCAAGCTTGGAATCCGGGTTCTCAAGTTCTTCCAGGGAAGGGATATCGGCAAAGGCCCAAACCAGGCACAGCAGGCCGATAACCGCCACTACCGGAGCAGTGATAAGTATCCAGAACCATTTGGTGACTTTCTTCTTATTTTGATCTGTCATATTCAAGCAAAAAAAATTTGTCCGCAACAAGACCTTAGGTCTTGCCTAAATATGGAATTACAAAAATAATCAGAAAATTTGGAAAATTGCCCAGATTGTGCTTTACTTTGCAGAAAATTTGAAGGATATGAGCGGCAAAAATCTAGTCATCGTGGAGTCACCCGGAAAGGTGAAGACCATTCAGAAGTATCTGGGAACGGATTTCCTGGTAAAGGCGTCAATCGGCCATGTCAGAGACCTGGAAGAACATAATCTTGGAGTAGACGTTCAGAACGGCTTCAAGCCGGAGTATGTCATTCCGGCCGATAAAAAGAAGGTAGTGGCAGATCTCCGCAAACTTGCCGATGCCGCTTCCACCATTTGGCTGGCCTCCGATGAAGACCGTGAGGGAGAGGCTATTTCCTGGCATCTTACCCAGACTCTTGAACTTCCAAAGGACAAGACGCGCCGCATTGTTTTCCATGAGATTACAAAGCCCGCTATCCTGGAGGCCATAGAGCACCCCCGTGACATTGACATGCACCTGGTGGACGCCCAGCAGGCACGCCGCGTGCTGGACCGCCTGGTGGGCTTTGAGCTTTCTCCCATCCTGTGGAAGAAGATTCAGCCCAAGCTTTCTGCAGGCCGCGTCCAAAGCGTGGCGCTCCGCCTTATCGTAGACCGTGAGAAGGAAATCATGGCTTTCAAGCCGGAGCCCTTCTATCGCGTAGAGGCAGAGTTCCGCCCGGTGGGCTCAAAGATCGGCCTCAAGGCAACCCTTGACACGAAATTTGCCTCCGAGTCAGAGGCCAGGGCCTTCCTTGAGCAGAGTATAGGCGCAAATTACAGGATTGCTTCCATAGATAAGAAGGAAGGTGAACGCTATCCGGCACCGCCTTTCACCACCTCCACGCTTCAGCAGGAGGCAGGCCGCAAACTCCGTTTCCCGGTGGCTACCACAATGAGGGTTGCCCAGAGCCTCTATGAGAGAGGTCTCATCACCTACATGAGAACGGACTCCACCAACCTCTCCTCCCTTGCCCTTGGCGCAGCAAAGCAGTACATCCTTGACTGCTATGGCCCGGATTATCTCAATATCCGCCAGTACCATACAAAGTCAAAGGGCGCCCAGGAAGCCCACGAGGCTATCCGTCCCACCTACATTGGATCGGCCTGGATTGAGGGAACACCGCAGGAAAAGGCGCTGTATGAACTGATCTGGAAGCGCACTATCGCCTCCCAGATGGCCGCCAGCAAGGTTCTGAACACGTCAATCACCATTGAGCAGGACCGCAGGCCGGAGCTTTATGGCCTCCAGAGCGCTGAACTCCTGTTTGACGGTTTCATGAAGGTATATATGGAAGGCCGTGACGACGACTCCCAGGACACCGTGGAGGTCATGCTCCCGTCGCTTAACGTGGGTGACGCCCTGGTTGAACACGGCATCTACGCCATGTCCAAGTTCACCGCCCCGCCTCAGCGCTACTCTGAGGTTACGCTGGTGAAGAAGCTGGAGGAACTTGGGATTGGCCGCCCTTCAACTTACGCGGCAACAGTAGACACCCTTACCCGCGGCCGCGGATATGCCGTCAAGGGAGACAAACCCGGTACGGCATATGAGGTGAAGAATCTTACGCTCAAGGGCTCCAATATCAAGGAAACTACCAAGAAAGAGGTTGTAGGCGCAGAGAAAGGTAAACTCCTGCCTCAGGAAATCGGCCTTATAGTGACGGACTTTCTGGTTGATAATTTTGCCGATGTCCTGGATTACGACTTCACCGCCAACGTCGAGGAAGACTTTGACAAGATTGCCGATGGCAAGAAGGACTGGAGCTCCACAATAGGTGCTTTCTACCGTCCTTTCCACAAAAACGTGGAGAAGGTGCTCCAGGAAAAAGGCTACAGCCGTGTGACCCGTGAACTGGGCCTTGCCCCTGACGGTCAGATGGTTACGGCATCCTTTGGAAAATTCGGCGCCTACGTCCAGAAGGGAGAGGGGGAGAACCGCCAGAGCGCATCCCTCGGGAAAGACCAGCTCATTGAAACCATAACTCTCTCAGATGCCCTGAAACTCCTGGAACTGCCCCGCACTGTTGGAAAGATCATGGGACTTGACGTGATTGCAATGCGAGGCAAGTTCGGGCCGTACCTCAAATACGGTGTCAGAAATGTGAAACTGCCCCGCGGCAAGGACCCTCTCACAATTACCCTTGAGGAGTGCGAGGCCCTTATCAACGAGACCCCGGCAGAAAAACCCGCCCAGGAGATAATTGCGGAGTTTGGGGACATCAAGATAATCAACGGCCGATACGGCCCCTATATCAAGCAGGGAGATTCAAATTATAAGATTCCCCGTGGGAAAGACGCCTCTTCTTTGTCGGAGGCTGATTGTCAGGCCATTATTTCTGAAAGCGGCCCCACAAAAAAGTTTGTCAGAAGAGGTAAAAAATAAAAATAATTTGTATTTTTGCCACTGGTTAGTTAAAAAGTGTAACTTATGGCAAAATATCACATTGACGAAATAGACCAGAAAATCCTCTCCTTCCTGGTAAAGAATGCACGTATGCCCTTCCTTGAGATTGCCCGCGAGTGCGGCGTCTCCGGTGCGGCTATCCACCAGAGAGTGAAGAGATTGGAGACCAACGGCGTAATCACCGGCTCCCGCCTTCTGGTAAAGCCCCAGGCCCTGGGTCTGAACATCTGCGCATTTGTAAGCATCTCCCTCAGTGAGTCCACCAAATACCCTGAGGTAATTGCAAATCTTAAGAAGATCCCAGAGATTGTGGAGTGCCATTTCATCACCGGCCGTTTTGCCATCCTTGCAAAGCTTTACTGCCTGGACAACGACCACCTCATGGAGGTCCTCCTGAATACCATCCAGAAGATTCCCTACATCCAGTCCACGGACACCATGATTTCCCTGGACGAACCCATCGAGCGCCAGGTCTGGGTGAAGGACTTCAAGTCCACCTCCTATTCAGGAAGGGACTAAAGAATTTGTACGCACACCGGAGCGCCCACTTCAATGGCCTTGCCAGAAGAAGTGAGTGCTCCGGTTTTTTTATCTATTGAATATATTTCTATACGGTTATCATCCCGGCAGGCGCACAGGAGCCAGCTCCCGTCAGGGGTGATGGCAAAATTCCTGGGGTGGCGCCCGGTGGGCTGATACCCTGCTTTCTTTACTTTCCCTGTTGCCTCGTCGATTGAGAAAATGGCAATGCCATCTTCCTTCAGCCTGTGGCTGGTATAGAGGAAACGGCCGTCCGGGGAGATATGGATATCGGCACTCCCGTGCCCCTTGCCCTTGTAAGCGGTAAGAGTCTGCATAGGAGCAAGTTCTCCGTTGTCATACTCAAAAACCACCAGTTTGTCTCCAAGTTCGCAGAGGAGATAGGCGTAGCGGCCATCGGCACTGAAGACCATATGCCTTGGGCCGAACTTGACCAGGCCTGCATTTTTCCACGCAACGGTTGAATTCCCCAGCGGATGTATGCCTTCAGTACGGACAAAACGGTGTATGCAGTCCATCCCGAGGTTTGTGACAAAAATATACTTGCCGTCCGGAGATGTTACCGCGCAGTGCATATGGGCCGGGGTTTCCCCTAAAGAGAGCCCGGTTATGACCTGCCAATACTCAGCGTTGCAGGAGAAGTACTGGGACATTCCTGTGAAGCCGCCGTCTTCATTGAGGGCGAAGGCCGTAACTGAGCCGCCCGTATAGTTGGAACTTATGATGGTTTCTCCGGCATAGAGAAGGTTGCAGGGGTCTTCTCCGTCCACCTTGTCCTTGGGGATAACGGCGCTATCAAGGTTCTTCAAGGCGTTCCCTTCAAGGGCAAAGGCGCTTACTCCCTGGCGGCCGTCGTTGAACTCGTTAACGCTGTACACCCTTGTCTTCTCCGGGTTAGTGATAACAAACGATGGGTTGCCGCTTGGAGCCATGCTCAGAAGGGTAGCATCGGCCCTTTTAGAATCAAAGGAATAGAGGTACACGCCTTCCGCGGAAGTGTTTTCCGTGTAGGTCCCCACAAGAAGCCTGTATTCCTGTGCATGAATGGTCATTGCGGCTGTAAGGCCGATGAGTGCAAGAACGGTACGGAACATAAGTGGAGGTTAAACTGTTGATTTATAAAGATTTACCGGATTCTTTGGTATTAAATCTTTTCCCAAAGAACCCGGTAAGTTGCTCATTCTTAGGTGATTGAGTTCCACCGCATCGGCATTACGCCAAGGGGGGGGCTATTTCAGGTAGTTCTTGGCCTCTTTGGCGTAGGCTTCGTTCTTGCTGGAAGCAAGCTTGCCGTAGAATTCCTTTGCGGTTTCTGCATCCTTCAGGGCCACGGCGTTCTGGGCGATGGTGAGGAGGATGTCGTCGTTGGCGGCGGCAGCTGCGTCAAGGGCGCAGTACTTCTTGAGGGCCTCGTTCTGATCGGCCTTCTTCCCAAGTGCGCCGTAGCTGATGCCCATCTTGAAGAAGATGGCGGCTTTCTCTGGCTCCGGATTGATCTCAAGGGCTGCCTTGTAGTCCTCTATGGCCTCTGCGTACTTCTTGGCCTGCTGGGCCTTCTGGCCGTTGTTGTAGTAGTAATTGAAGAGCTGCTTCTTGACATCGGCCTCTTTTCCGTTGGCCGATGCTACCTCGAATGCGGCCTTGGCCTCGTCGATCTTGCCTGAGCTGAGGAAGAGACGGCCAAGAAGGAACTGGGCCTCACCATCCTCGGGGGTGTATTCTACGCTCTTCTTAAGGAGAGAGAAAGCGGTCTGGGCATCCTTTGCAGCAAGGGCTTTCTTGGCCGATGCCTTATAGGTGAAACCGAAAAGGTCTTTGACTTCTGCGGCCTTTTCCTCTGCTGCGAACTCTGCGCAGTCTGCGGCTGCGGCCTCAAGGGCCACGATGGCAGCGTCATAATCCTTGGAGGCGATGCTCTCCTTTGCAACTGCTACGGAATATGCGGGGATGATATCCTTGAGTTCCTCTACCTTTGCCTGAGCTTCTTCCTCTTCTCCGCAAGCCACAAACTGGGTATAAGCCTGCTTGAAAAGTTTGAGGGCATCGGCCTTGGATTCTGCCTGGGCTGCCTGGTTGAAGGTTTCAACAGCCTCATTGAAGTCCTGGGCCATTGCGCTGAAAGCGAGGCTCAGAGCTGCGAACACTACTAATAATTTCTTCATATCCATAAAGTTTAAAATATTTCAATCTTGGCGTGCAAGTTGCAAATATAGCAATTTTAATCTTAACTTTGCAGTGTGAATATACTCAAAAGCATATTTGCTGTGCTTGCCGAGCTTTGTTTCGCAATAACTGTGCCAGCCCAGCAGCTCCCGCCGCTCCAGGTAGATCCTTCCATAGAGATGGGAAAACTTGGCTGCGACGCCTCATATTATATAGTAAAGGCCCCAGTCAAGAAGGGGTATGCCTCAATAGCCCTGGTCCAGAAAGGTGATTCCCTCACTGCGGAAAAACGTGCAGGGTTATCATCGGCCTTTCTTGCAAGGATGGGCGTAGGACCCTCCAGAGATGGTTTTTTGACAGAAAGGGAAGGTTCCACCGTATACACTTTCAGGGATGTCCCGTTCTATAAGAAGGAAGTCCTTGACTCAATGCTGCTTTATACCTTTTATAAGATGGCGCAAAGCAGTGCCCCTCAGGCCATCATCGTTTCCGGAGACGTGGAGCCCACCGTGGAACTGAAAAAGAAGATGGACCTTTTTTCCCTTCTTGTCCAGAAGCTTGACGCCCCTCGGCCGGAGCCTCCGTATGAGTGGAATCCCAGTCAGCCGGTAGCGCTGGATTTCAGTATCGGCCCGGAATCCATTTCCGTCACATACGCCGGAAACCGCATTCCGGACGTATTCATGAATACGGCACAGGCCCTTGTGACGGACATCTTCGGGCTGGAATTCCTGGTGCTCCTGAGAAACCGGCTGGAGAAGGATTTTGCCCGTGAAGGCGTTATCTGCAGTTCCGTCACTTTCAATTCCATGAGAAGCTGTGACTATAAGGGAGATGAACGTTACACCGTTACGGCCCGTATCGCTCCCGGTCAGGAAGATCAGGCCCTGAGGGTAATGGCCCGAACCATTGCATCAATGGATTCTGCAGGCGTGAGCGTGAAGGAATTCACGGATGCCAAGGAAGTCCTGAGGCCCGGGCTCCTGCGGCAGGCGGCGGCAGTGGAAGAAAAGATTGACCCCTGCATAGCCCACTTCCTTTTTGGAGCCAACCTTGCCCCGGCATCGGAGCGCGTGCGCCTCTTTGCCCGTAAAAACGTCCCTGAAGAGACAGAGACAAGGCTTTTCAATAAGTATGCATCGGCCCTTCTGGCGGGAGAAGACAACCTGACTTTGCAGCTTAGCTCCCGGGATACGCTTGATCCTGCTGAGGCCCTTCTGGTATACAACGCCACCTATAAAAACGGTCTTATAGCGCCTTTTGAGGCCGATTACACCTGGCACGGCGCAGACTCTGCCGGTATAGATTTCACCCCGCCAAGGGTGCGTCTCCAGAAAGAGAAGCCGGAGCCCGTTTCCGGCGGCACGGTGTGGACTTTCTCCAACGGAATCAAGGTGGTTTACAAGGAGATCAAGGGCTCCCGGATGTTCAATTATTCGCTTGTGCTTGGAGGCGGACTGTCCCAGATTCCTGACCTTCAGGAAGGGGAAGGCGGACATATCGGCCCAATGCTCAGGCTTTACGACGTAGGCGGTATTCCCGCGCCCGTTTTCCAGGACATGCTTGAAGTTAACGGCCTCTCAATGAATGCCGATGTTCATCTGAACAGCCTTGTCCTGAGCGGCAGCGCCCCGTCCGGGAAGCTGGCCTTTCTTATGAAAACCCTCCTTGCCATTTGCAATGAGCGTGAGATGAACAGGGAGGAATTCCTCCGCTATAGTGCTGTCCGGGAGCTGGTGGAACCATCGCCCCAGGATATTATCTATGCGCAGCTGCACCCCGGATACCGTTATTCGGAGCGTCCCGGCGCGCTCACGGCGCAAACCCAGATTAAGGCCGAGGCTTATTTTGCAGACCGCTTTGCCCGTTTCAACGACGGAGTCCTCATCATTTCCGGAGACCTTGAGACCGGCGTGGTTAAACGCATCCTGGGCCGCTACCTTGGAGGTTTCGGCATCCAGAAAGGCACCACGCCGCGCCGCCCCGTAGAGTTCAGGCAGCGTAACGGTACCGTCACTGTTACCGGGGACAAAGGCCCCCGGGGCATCCACGTTGTGATGGAAGCTCCCATGGCCGTGACATCGGACAACTTCTACCTTTCTACCGTTGCGGCTGAGGTCCTGAAGCAGTCCCTTGTCTGGGAACTTGCACCATATGGCTTTACGGCCGATGTTTCCGTAGGCCCCATGACCCAGCCCCAGGAGCGTTTCTACATGGAGATTTCCTGCTTCCCGGTACCAGTCCGGGGCCTTCCCGCAGATGTGGCGGATCCAGATGTGAATAAAGCTATTACGGCAGTCAGGGCGGCAATAGTGAAGTCCGGAAAACGCCTTCCCGCGCAGGCCGACGTCCAGGCCTGGAAAAACGGCCTGTCGGAGAGAGTCAAAGCCCGTCTTTCAACTCCGGAGGGCTTTACAATGGCCCAGCAGACGCGTTACGCCCTCAATAAGGACTTGAACTCCCGCTACACAGAGAGTTTGCAGGCCATCACCCCTGAAAAGGTGCGCGGTTTCCTTGCCGCAATATCTGCCGGCGGAGCAGTAGAATACATAGTGGAATGAGTAGCGCCTTTGGAACCATAATAGAGATAGGGGACGTCCTTGTTTCAGAGGATGTCATCCTTGAGTTTTTTGCCTGCGATTATCCCGTTTGCAAGGGCTGCTGCTGCATAATCGGAGACAGCGGCGCGCCTCTTAAGGAGGAGGAACTGGAACCGCTGGAGGCCAATTACGACATCTATTCCCCGCTCATGACGGAAAAGGGCCGTGCGGCAGTAGATGCCAAGGGTTTCTTTGAAATTGACCGTGACGGAGACCTTGTCACTCCGGTAGTCCCCGGTTCCGAGGAATGTGCCTATTGTCATTTTGAGGCCGATGGAAGCTGCTTCTGCTCCATTGAGCGCCAGTTCTGCAAAGGACTTGGAACATTCAGGAAGCCCATCTCCTGCTCACTCTATCCAATACGCGTGGTAGAGCTCGGCGGTGGAAGGGTGGGCCTGAACCTTCACCGCTGGAATATCTGCAAGGACGCATATGAAAAAGGGCGCCGCGAAGGAATCCGTGTGTATCA
>OMQK01000039.1 GCA_900313205.1 uncultured Bacteroidales bacterium
TGGTGGGAATGGTGAATAAACCCACCCGCTATAACCCCGCCATCAACCCGGACAACGCCCTCAAGCGCCGTAATCTTGTTCTTGAGCGCATGAGGGAGATGAAATACATCACCAAGGCGGAATGCGACTCCCTCCAGGCCCTCCCCATAGAGCTTCACGCCCGCCAGGGAGACCGCACCACCGGAGTCGGCCCCTATTTCAGGGATATGCTTCGCCGCACTCTATCGGCCAAAGAGCCCAAGCGCTCCTCCTATTATATGATAGAGGATTACAGGGCCGATTCCCTCCTCTGGGCCGATGACCCCCTGTACGGCTGGCTGAACAAGAATTCAAAGAGCGACGGAACCCCCTATGACCTTGACCGTGACGGCCTGAGGATATACACCACCGTCAACTACAAGATGCAGCGCTACGCAGAGGAAGCCATCGCAGAGCATCTTGGGAAGGACCTCCAGAAGGCCTTTGACAGGGAACTTAAGTACCGCAGGAATCCTCCTTTCATGGCCGATACAGAAAAATCCGTCATAGAGACCACCATGAAGCAGGCACGCCGCTGGAGCGACCGTACCCGCATGATGAAGGCCTCCGGCGCCACGGACGCAGAGATTGAGGCCTCCTTCAATGAGCCCGTAAAGATGAGGGTGTTCACCTGGGACAAGCCCGGATACAGGGACACCGTCATGACCCCCAACGACTCAATCCGTTACTATAAGTCCTTCTTCCGTGCCGCGTTCATGGCCATAGAGCCCGGAACCGGCTATGTCAAGGCATACGTGGGCGGCCCGGATTACCGCTACTTCAAGTACGACAACGTCCGCCAGGGCAAGCGTCAGGTTGGTTCAACCGTGAAGCCCTTCATCTATACCCAGGCCATGGAGTCCGGCATGACCCCCTGTGACCAGGTCCTCAACTCCCCCGTTGTGATTGTCATCAATAAGGACGGAGACACCTGGTCTCCCCAGGACCCTCACGCCGACGGAACCATGGTGGATCTCACCTGGGGCCTTGCACACAGTTCCAACTCCGTATCGGCCTATCTCATGAAGCAGCTGGGCGCAGAATCCATGGTTTCCATGATGAGAAAGATGGGTATCACCGGATTCATAGACCCCGTTGTGTCTCTGTGCGTTGGCGCCGCAGACCTTTCAGTGTATGATATGGTCACCGCATACAACACCTTCCCTTCTGGCGGCGTTTACACCAACCCCATGTTCGTGACGCGTATAGAAGACAGCGAAGGCAACATCCTGGGGCAGTTCTCTACCCGTAAGCACGAGGCCCTTTCGCAGCGCGCAACCGGAGAGATGCTAACTATGATGAGGGCCGTGGTGGACCAGGGTACAGGTGTCAGGCTCCGTCTAAAATACGGCCTCAAGGGAGAGATAGCCGGCAAGACCGGTACCACCAACGACAACTCCGACGGCTGGTTCATCGGCTATACTCCACGCATCACTGCAGGTATTTGGGTGGGCTGCGAAGACCGCTACGTGCGCTTTGCCAACAACAGCCTTGGACAGGGCGCAAACATGGCCCTTCCCATCTGGGCCCTGTGGATGAAAAAAGTCCTGAAGGACGGCACCCTTGGCATATCAGAGTCAGATGTCTTCCCGGAGGAACTGAAGGGTTACTGGTGTTCTCCTGCAACTGAAGAGCAGGCGCCGGAAAAAGAAGATCTTGAAAATTATTATTTCGAATAATGGCAAATTATAAGTCAATTGCAGTCATTTACGGTTCAGACTCCTCAGAATGGGAGGTATCGTGCCGCAGCGGAGAGTTCATCGCCTCCCGTATAGACGAGTTCAAGTACGATGTCTATGAAATCTTTGCCCGCTTTGGAAAGTGGAAGCTGGTAGCAATGCGCAAGGCAAATTCAATGCGCATGCCGTTCCCTGAGGGCGCCCAGCCGGAGGTGGACAAGACGGATTTCTCCGTGATGGTGCTTGGAGAGAAAGTACAGCTGGATTTCGCATACATAATGCAGCACGGCGCTCCCGGAGAGACCGGCCTTCTGCAGGGTTACCTTGAAATGCTGGGAATCCCCCATTCCACCTGCAGCGCATTTGTAACCAGCGTGGCCTTTGACAAGTATTCCTGCAAGAGATATATCCAGGACGCAGATTACGTGAAGTTTGCCCCGGACTGCGTGATCCGCCGTGGAGAAGATGTCCACAATTTCTGCAAGATGGTTACGGAAAGGCTCCGTTTCCCCGTGTTTGTGAAGCCAACGGACAACGGTTCCAGTTTTGGCATCTCCAAGGTGACAAAACCGGAAGACCTTCCTTCGGCCATAGGTTTTGCCTTCTCCGAGGGCCGCACCGTGATGGTGGAGCAGGGCATCCCCTGCCAGCATGAGCTCACCTGCGCCGTTTACGCAGACGGCCAGGAGGTAAAGGCCCTTCCCGTCATTGAGATCATCTCCCAGACAGGCTGGTTTGACTACGACGCCAAGTATAACGGCCTCAGCTCCGAGGTCTGCCCCGCTGAGATTCCGGAAGAGCTTTCAGTCCACATTCAGGAAATCTCCAAGCGCATCTACCAGCACCTTGGCTGCAAGGGGCTTGTGAGGATAGACTATATATCGGCCCCGGACGGAATCTACTTCCTTGAGGTGAACATCATTCCCGGCATGACCAACGCATCCCTTGTGCCCAAGATGGTGCGCGCCGCCGGAATGGACATGACCTACTTCCTGTCAAAGATTATCGACAACGCCTGATGCTCCTTGCCGATTTCATCAAGAAGGGCGTAACGGCCCTTGAGCCCCTGTATCCCACCGCCGAAGCCCACAGCATCGTCCTTATGCTGTGCGAAAGCCTTATCGGCACAAAGAGCTACACGCATATTGTGGAGCCCCGGTACGACATTGACCGCAAGGCGGAGCAGCCCCTTGCCGAGGCAATGCTGCGTCTTCAGGCCGGGGAACCCATCCAGTACGTGATAGGCAGGACAGATTTCTGCGGGCACTCCTTCAAGGTAAACAGGAACGTCCTTATCCCCCGCCCGGAGACCGAACTCCTGGTGAGGGAGGCCATCAAGATTGCCGGCCGCATCCAGCGTATGAGAATCCCCTACGGCAAAAGCGCAGAGCCCGTGCGCATCCTGGACCTGTGCACCGGTTCCGGCAACATAGCCTGGTCCGTGGCACTGGGAGTTCCCGGTGCGCGAGTTGTGGGTGTGGACATCTCCGAAGCCGCCCTGGACGTTGCCAGAAGCCAGAATTTCTCTGCCGATCTAAAGGCCACGGGAGCCCTTGCCCCCACTTTTGTGGCGGCCGATGTCCTGGACACGGAGCAGGAATTCAACTACGGTTCCTTTGACCTCATCCTGTCAAATCCTCCCTACATCATGGAGAAGGAGCGGGCGCTCCTCAGGAAGAACGTGGTGGACTATGAGCCGGCATCGGCCCTATTTGTCCCTGACGAAGACCCCCTCCTTTTCTACCGCGCCGTTGCACGGTGGTCACAGCGCTTCCTGTCTCCTGAAGGAAAGGGCCTTACGGAGATCAACGAGGTCCTTCCCAAAGAAACCGTGGCGGTTTTCAGGGATTACGGTTTTTCAGAAATTGACGTAGTTAAGGACTTTTTTGACAAAAACCGTTTCGTTTTCTATATGAAATAGGCCTCTGAGGCCCTTCAGACACCTTTTATCCGTTTCATCCGTTTCACTATTTTTGAAACGGATAACTCTCCTCAACTTTGTATCCGGAGCCGGGCTTTAATCCGGATATGAAATGCTATGAAAAAGAGTTTGCTTATTGTGACCCTGGCAGCCGCCGTATTCTGCGGCTGCAGTAAAACCAATTTTGTACCTGAAACCGCCAGCGAGGAAGCGCCGCGGTACGTTGCGCTTGAAGATGTGGCAAAGATCTTTGCCGGATTGCCGATAGGCGTGGAGCAGATGACGGAGGTGCACGACGCAGCATCGGGGAGCGCCGTCAATGGTTACGACGAAGAATACCTGATGAAAGACCTCTTTGAGGCACCGGGAAGCGGCGTAGGAGACGTCCCGTCAAAGGCCAGGGAGTATTCAAGGCCGCTGAGGGACCTTCTGAGGGAGGCTCTTTCCACCAAGGCCGATGCTGAGGGCGTTCAGTGGCTGGACTCCCTGATGGTCTCAGACGTCCAGATATACTGGCCGTTCAGCGATTCATGGAACGGCAGCGAACTGCCGGTCATCACCTTCGATCCGGGTGATTTTGCAACAAGTAACGTAGGTTATGCACTTAAGGCCGACGGCAGTTATGACAAAGTGCTTGTGGACGAGCAGATGGCCCGTGAAAGGCCAGTGTGGGTGATGAACCGGAATTCCGATGCAGACTACAAATCCCTTGAGATGAGGCGGCGGGAAGACCCTTCCTGGGGAAACGGCGGCGGGGATATCATCGTAAGGCCTGACACTAAGGCCCAGGCCGATATAAAGACCCTGATTCTGCGCTCTTTCACCGTAAGCCGCCAGTACGACAGCTGGTTCGCGGGTGCAGCGGAATTCTTTGTGAAGGTGGGAAGCGTGGAAAATTTCAAGGCATCCACTGAGGCCGAACTGAGGCTGTACACCCCCTCCGTCACGGACTTTATGATTGTGGTGAGACGCAAGCAGGTGGGGCAGGAGATTCCTTTCAACGCCGTGCTCATTTCCGAGTGGACGAAGGCCCTTACCAACTGTGCTCTCATGATAATCGAGGATGACGGCGGCTCCCGCACCACCTGGAAGGCCAATGCCGTGGTAAAGGTCAATTCCAAGAGTTACGGCATAGAACTGGAGATTCCCCTGAACTCCCGCGACGACGTTGTGTGGCGCGGTTCCCTCACCCGTTCATACATAGAAAAATACAGCGGAGAACTTGGCCACTTTGGAGACATTGACATGGTCCTGGAACTGATATGAGCAGCGTAGCCATACCCCTAACTGTTATTACAAATTTGGATATCCGTAATAACTTTTCTATCTTTGCCATAGCAAATGAATACGCTATGACAACCAAACTCATCAATATCGGAAACAGCAGAGGTATTGTGATTCCCGCAAAACTGCTCAAGAAGTATAAGGTGGACGACAATGCTTCCGTATCACTTGAAGAAGAAAACGGCAGGATTTATCTTAAGTTTTCTCCTGCAGAGGAAGAGCCCTACACAGGGCCTTACACCGGCCCGTTCAAGGCGTTGGCTGCTTTTAAGGACATGGAAGACCCCTGGGGAGGGGAAGACGCCGTAGAATATGTCAGGAAACTCAGGGACGACAGCAATGCAGAGCCAAGAATTATAGATTGGGGGGACTTATAGTATGTATTTACTTGATACCGATATACTGATTTTCACAAAAAGAGGCAAGTACGGAATTCAAAAACGCATCAATGATGCCGGGGTTTCCAATTGTGTCATCTCTGAAATCAGTTTGGCAGAATTATATGTAGGCGTATTTAAGAATGCCACTTTAAGAACAACGGAGATGGTTAAAGTCCTGGAGGACACCTTTACAGTTGTTCCTATCACTTCCGCGCTTAAAGAATTTGGAAAAATCAAGGCGCATCTGGAACTGACCGGTCAAGTACTGGACAAAATGGATATTTTCATTGCCGCAACAGCCTTAGCCAATGATTATACCCTTGTCACCCATAATACCAAACACTTCTCCCGCATAATGGGACTGAAACTTGAAGACTGGATAGAAGAATGACATACCTTGAACTACTTGCTCCGGCACGCACGGCCGATATCGGGAAAGCCGCAGTAGACTGCGGCGCAGATGCCGTGTACATTGCCGGCCCGGCTTTCGGGGCCCGCGCCGCTGCAGGAAACACTCTGGAGGATATCCGTGATTTGTGCTCCTATGCCCACCGCTTTGGAGCACGGATCTTTGTGACGGTAAACACCATTATCTATGAAGAAGAACTGGAGGACGCCAGAAAACTTGTCCGGGACCTTGCCGGGGCCGGAGTGGACGCCCTCATTGTTCAGGACCCCGCAGTCATAGAGATGGCCCGCGGCACAGGAATGGCCCTTCATGCATCCACCCAGTGCGCCATCAGAACGCCTGAAAAGGCCAGGTTTATTGAAAGCCTGGGATATGGGAGGATTGTCCTTGAACGCCAATTATCCCTTGATCAGGTCCGCGCAATAAGGGAGGCGGTATCGGCCGAAATTGAATTCTTTGTGCACGGGGCCCTCTGCGTATGCTACAGCGGGCAGTGCTACCTTTCCGAATATCTTACCGGCCGCAGCGCCAACCGCGGAGAATGCGCCCAGGCATGCCGCAGCCGCTATGATCTCCAAGACGGGAGTGGCAAAATCCTGTTGAGGGACAAGGCCCTCCTTTCGCTGAAGGATTACAACCTCCTTCACCGCCTGGAGAATCTTGCCGATGCCGGAGTATGCTCCTTCAAGATTGAAGGCCGCCTCAAGAGCGAATCATATGTCAGAAACGTTGTAACTGCATACAACCAGGCGCTGAACGCACTGATTGAAAAACACCCTGGAAAATACTCCAGGGCATCGTTCGGCCAAGTGAGCGGCGGTATGGCTCCGGACCTTGAAAAGACATTCAACCGCGGATATACTGAACTATTCATTGACGGCAACCGTGGAAAATGGTCCTCCATGGACGTCCCCACCCATCTTGGAGAGTATGTGGGAGAGGTCGCCCGCATCACCCGGGACGGGATGGTCCTCTCATCATCTGCCTTTGACCTTTCAAACGGAGACGGCTTTGCCTTCCTCAGCGGTAATGAGATTGTGGGCTTCCGGGCCGATGTAGCAGATGGCCTCACCCTCCGCTGCCGCGTCCCTGAAGAACTACGTGTCGGCATAAAACTCTACCGCAACATCAGCGCCAAGTTCCAGAAACGCCTGGAAGCTGCCGCGCCGGTAAGGGAATTGGCGGTATTCTCAACAGTCAGTCTTAGCGGTAACACCATTGACGTCAAGGCCAGGGCTGAGGACGGACGGGAAGCCACCGTGTCACTCACCACAGACAACGGACCCGCACGTGACCGGGAAAGAATGCTGTCTATGATTACAGGGCAGATAGCAAAGCGCAGCGGTCATTATACATTCCTTGAGCCGGAGATATTTGTTGATGGAGATGTTCCGTTTATGACATCGGCCTTCCTCAACGGAATCAGGCGTGAAATTGCGGCGGCGCTTGACGGGATGCCGGTTAAGGCAGTTCCGCTCAGGATGGGCGCCGCTTCCGAAGAATCGGCTCCAAAGGAACTATCCTACAAGGCCAATGTCGCTAATTCTGTAGACCGGGCCATCTATTCCCAAAGGGGGACGGAAAAGATGGAAGATGCCTATGAAATCTCACATCGGCCCGGAGCAGAACTTATGAGAAGCAAGTACTGTGTGCGTTATGAACTGGGCATGTGCCCCAAACAGGGCAAAAACAAACCGGAGTCCCTGTACCTTCTCAATGCCGGCAAGAGACTCCGTCTTGATTTCCACTGCGCAGAGTGCGAGATGACCGTTACAGCAGAGCCTTAGCCAGCGTAAGGTCCTCCGGGGTTGTAATCTTTAGGTTGTAGCGCTCCCCTTCCGTGAAACTGAGAGGGATGCCGAAGCTTTCCGCTACGGATGCGTCGTCGGTGAAAAGGGTATCGTACCCCTGCGTATATGCCTCCTTCAGGCGCTCGCTCCAGAATATCTGAGGGGTCTGGGCGCCGAAAAAGCGGCTGCGGTCGGCCTTCTCCCCGGAAGAGACCAACTTCCCGGAAGGGTCTTTATCCAGCACCTTCAGGGTGTCCGTCACGGGCATCACGGGAATAAGCGCCTCTACGGAAGCAGCCTCATCAAAAAGTCTCCTTATGCAACCGGCCGATATAAGCGGCCTTACTCCGTCATGCACTGCCACCAGGGCGCCGTCAGGCACATATGCAAGGGCGTTTTTCACAGAATGGAAGCGGGTGAAGCCGCCCTTGACAAGGCGCTGCGGGCAGTTGAAGTTTTCCTTTATGCAGTACTGCCGCCATGAAGCCACATTAGCCTCCGGAAGCACCGTGATTATATGGAGGTCAGGGACGGCCGCCATGAACTTTTCAATGGTTATGCGGAGTATAGGCTTCCCTCCCAGTTCAAGGAACTGCTTGGGAACGGCGGCACCCATTCTGGTGCCAACGCCGCCGGCCGTAACTATGAGGTACTTTTTTCTCTCCATAGAGTAAATACTTTACGCAAATCTAAACAATTTTTAGTAACTTTGAAAGTTAATCGCAAATAGACCTATACATAGCATATGGCTTTCAGTTTTTTAAATCAGGAACTGGCAATAGACCTTGGAACCGCCAACACCGTCATCTTCCAGAATGACCAGATTGTGCTGGACGAACCCTCCATCGTAGCTATTGACAACCAAACCGGGAAATGCATCGCTCTTGGCCAGAAAGCCAAGCTCATGCATGAGAAGACAAACCCCGGAATCAAAACCGTACGCCCTCTCCGTGACGGCGTTATCGCAGACTTCAACGCGGCGGAAATGATGATCCGCGGCTTCATAAAGCAGGTGAACTCCCGCCACCGCAGCCTCTTCGCCCCCAACATCAAACTGGTTGTGGGCATCCCTTCAGGCTCCACTGAGGTTGAGATCAGGGCCGTCCGTGACTCATCTGAGCACGCCGGCGGCCGTGACGTATACCTCATCTATGAGCCCATGGCCGCAGCCCTTGGTATCGGCCTTGACGTAGAAGCCCCTAAGGGAAACATGGTTGTAGACATCGGAGGCGGCACCACGGAAATTGCCGTCATCTCCCTTGGCGGCATCGTCCAGCAGGAATCCATCCGCGTTGCCGGTGACGTCTTTACGGCCGATATCCAGAATTACCTGAGGCAGCAGCACGTGATAAAGGTTGGTGAAACCACCGCCGAAAGAATCAAGATTGCCGTTGGCGCAGTCATTCCACAGCTTCCCGGTGAGGAACCTGAGCCTTTCGTGGTACGCGGTCCCAACCTCATGACCGGCCACCCCGCAGAGGCCGTCATCCCCTACCAGGAAATTGCCCACTGCCTGGACAAATCCATCGCCCGTCTTGAGGCCGCCATCCAGCAGGTCCTTGAGCAGACTCCTCCGGAACTCTACTCGGACATTGTGGAAAACGGCATCTTCCTCAGCGGCGGCGGCGCCCTTCTCCGCGGCCTGGACAAGAGGCTCTCCGACAAAGTGAACATCCCGTTCCATGTGGCTGAGGATCCCCTCAAGGCCGTTGCCCGCGGCACCTGCATAGCTCTCAAGAATACAGACAACTACTCCTTCCTCATGAGATAAAGGATGCCAAGACGCAGTGCCCTTCCCGGAATAGTGAACTTCGCGGTCTTCATTTTACTGGAGATCGCGTCACTGTATCTCATAACCCACAGTTCAGAGCTTCAGAAAACCTGGATTGCGGGCGCAGGAAACGCCGTAAAGGGTGCTGTCTGGGGCAGTTCTGAAAAGGTACGGAATTTCTTCTCCCTCCGCGGCACAAATGAGCAGCTCTCCAAGGAGAACTACCTTCTTGAGAAGGAGGTAATACGCCTCCGGGAGCAGCTGAGGCTTGCTAAGGCCGATACAGTGAAGCTTGGGAAACTCCCCGGCTACACCACCCTCCCCGCAGAGGTTGTGAAGATGAGCCGGTCAAAGCAGCACAACTACATCATTGTGAACAAGGGTTATGAAGACGGCGTGCAGGAGAAATCCGGCATAGTCACCCGTGAGGGTGTTGTGGGCATAATAGACGCCGTAAGCGCCCATTTCTCCTATGCCCTCTCCTTCCAGAATGCCGATATCTCCATAAGCGCCCGCCTTGGCTCCGAGGGCGGCAGCGGTCTCCTTGTGTGGGACGGAAAAAGCACAAACGGCGCCATCCTCAAGGAGATTCCCCTTCAGTACAAGTACAGCCCCGGAGACACCATCTACACCAGCGGCCACTCCCTGGTATTTCCCCCGGACATCCCTCTTGGGACGGCCGGCAAGGCAAAGGTAGTGAACGGCTCCACCAATGAGATCCAGGTCACCCTGTTCCAGGAGTTCAAGGCCATACGCTACGTGACCATAGTTCACAACGATTCATTTAACGAAGTGGAGGAGTTCCTGAAATGAAAAAAGGTTTCTGGATAGCATACGTGCTTCTTTTCATTGCCCAGCTTCTCCTGTGCAACTACTTTGTGTTCACTCCCTGGATGATGGCAACCCTTCTCCCGGCAATGGTCCTGTGCATCCCGCTTAACATAGGCACCACCGGGGCAATGGTCATAGCCTGCCTCACGGGCCTCGGGGTGGACTTCCTTGCCGAGGGTATCATCGGCCTCAACGCCCTTGCGCTTGTACCTGTTGCCTTTGCACGCAAGAAGATCATCTCCATGGTGTTCGGGCAGGACCTCATCACCAGGGAAAAGCCTTTCACCATCCGCCGAAACGGCCTCACGGCAGTGCTTATAGCCCTTTTCATAAGCCTTGCCATCTTCCTTGTCATCTATATCTGGGCAGATTCCGCCGGCACCCGCAGCTTTGGTTTCAACGCCGCACGCTTTGGCGCTTCGCTGGCTGTGAGCATGCTTTTCTGCGTGCTGTCCGTGAGGGTTCTCACTCCTTCGGATTCCAGGTAAATGGAGCCGGGAAAGCGTCATATCCCGCTGCTCATCGGCCTTACGATAGCCGCCCTGGTACTGCTGGGAAAGATCTTTTCCCTGCAGGTGATTGACCGTTACAAGGAAGACGCAGACCGCAATTCCACCGTCTATGAGACCATCTACCCCACCCGTGGCATCATCTATGACCGCAACGGGAATATCCTGGTTGGTAATAAGGTAGCCTACGACATCCTTGTGAGCCCCCGTGAGGTCCAGGCCTTTGATACCCTGGCCCTGGCGGCGGTGCTGGACGTAACTCCGGAATTCATCCGCGGAAAACTGAAGGAATACCGGCGCAGGCGCAGCGCCATCGGCTTCCAGAGCGTCACCATGATGCGTATGGTTCCGGCCGAGACATACATGCGTTTTGACGAGGTAAAATACCGTTTCCCGGGCTTCAAGGGCCAGGTGAGGGGCGTGAGGGATTACCCCTTCAACGCCGGCGGAAACCTCCTTGGATATGTCTCTGAGGTGAACCAGGCTTACATTGACAGGCATCCGGACGAATACCGCAGCGGAGACTACGCGGGTATGACCGGCATCGAGGCCGCCCGGGAAAAGGAACTCCGCGGGGAAAAGGGTTACCACATCTACCTCCGCAATTCCCGCAACCAGATTGAGCAGCCCTACAAGGACGGAGCTGAGGACAAGGAGGCCATCCCGGGTCACGACATCGTGACCACAATTGACGCCCACCTCCAGCAGTACGGGCAGGAACTGATGCAGAACAAGGTGGGGTCAATCGTTGCCATAGAGCCC
>OMQK01000057.1 GCA_900313205.1 uncultured Bacteroidales bacterium
TTCTGCTTGGCAACCTGGCGGCGCTGTTTGTCTTTGACCAGTTCCCTCCCATATGGCAGCACTCGCTGTCCACCTTCATCGTGACGGAACTTCTGGGCTGGGGCCTGTTTGGCTTTGCAAACATCTTCAAGAAAGAGGGATCTGCCGAATATGAAAGGGCGCAGTCCTGGGAGAAGCACAAGATCCTGCTCATAAGCGTGGTTGCCCTTATTATCGGCCTTCGCTTCTATCTGGCCGATACTTATACCGGCAATATTTTCAAGGATTCCACAGTTGTGAGCCTGCTTGTGGTGGCAACGGTCTTTGCCTTCACATATATGGTCACCGTGGCCATCCGCATGCAGCGGGAGGCAACCCGCCAGAGAACCCGCCGTCATCAGGCTGAATTCCGGTATATGACCCTCAAGCATCAGGTAAATCCGCATTTCCTGTTCAACAGCCTCAACGTACTGGATTCCATAGTCCAGGACGGCAACCGGGAGGAAGCCAGCGCCTACATTCACAAGATGGCCAACATCTACCGTTATCTTGTAAAACAGGAGGGAGAAAGGCTGGTCCCTCTTGAAGATGAGATTGAATTCACCAGAAATTACAGGGAACTCATGCAAATCCGCTTCCCTGAAGGCCTTACCTTCATAAACCACGGCATTCCGGATAATCCTCCACACGGATTCATCGTTCCCTGCACGCTTCAGCTTTTGCTGGAAAACGCCATCAAGCATAACGCATTTTCGGCATCGGATCCGCTGGTGATAGAGGTAACCACGGACGGAAAGAGCATTTCCATGGAGAACACACTGAGGCCAAAGGCTTTCACAAGGCCTTCCACGGGTATCGGCCTTCAGTATATCAGAAATCAGTACCGTGACCTTGCAGGTGCTGAGATTCAAGTAGTTAAGACAGACACCCACTTCAAGGTCACCCTCCCTATTTTGCCCTATCACAATAATTTAGTAACTTTGCCCAAAGAGAAATAAAGCCCATGAGAGCGCTGATTATTGAAGACGAGGCCCGCGCCCGCGAACATATGAAAAACCTTCTGGCGCAGCACTTTCCCTCCACAGAGGTAGCCGGTGCTGTAGGATCCGTAAATGATGCCGTCCAGTGGCTTCTTTCAAATCCGGATCCAGATGTGATCTTTATGGATGTTGAGCTCACGGACGGAATCAGTTTTGATATTTTCAATAAGGTAGATATCAATTCCCCCGTCATTGTCACAACGGCTTATGACCAGTACGCCATCCAGGCTTTTGAGGTGAATGCCGTAGACTATCTCCTCAAGCCCATTGAGATAAAGGACCTCCAGCGCGCAATGGCACGTGTCGCTTCCGGAGAGGCCAAGGTTCCATCGGCCGATGCAGTACGCACTCTCATGGACCAGGCCCGCAAGGAGAAATTCCTTATCCGCCTCAACGATCGCATAGTCCCGGTACGTGTGTCAGATATCGCATACTTCTACTCGGAGGACAAAAACACCTATATGGTAACAGCCGGCGGCACATCCTATGTGCTGGACGACAGCCTGGACGCCCTTGTGGAGTCCCTGGACCCGGAATCCTTCTTCCGCATCTCCCGCAGCTGCATCATGGCAGAAAAATCCATTGACAGCGTATCCAAGCTCATGGGAGGCAGGCTTCGTATCAGCATCCAGCCCGGCATGGCAGCCCTCACGGACTTTACCGTCTCCCGCGCTCGCGTGGACGGCTTCATGAAGTGGCTGGAGCAATAGCGCACCCCTTATTGTTCTCCCCTGGCGGTGGAGCTTAACTGATTATAGTTCAATTACTTATAGAAACTTCTACCAGTATTTTTTCTGGTAGAAGTTTTTGTAACATGCTGAATATCAACAACTTGACCTCCACCCGCGTTTTTGCGGTTCATTATCTTTGCGTAAAACTTTTAGTAGTTATGGAAGAACTATTTTACGCAATTATCACGGAGGACGGGAGTGTCCAGGTGATGACAGATTTTGAATCCCCGGAAGCGGCATCCGGAAAAAGAGCCGTAATTGACCGGAACAGTTTCCTTTTCCAAAGCCTTGTGAACGCCCTAAGGGAAGCGCGCCCGGAGTGCCTGTACGTAATCCAGCTGCTGGAAGCGGCACGCCGTGAGGCCCGGTATGACTGCGCCCATCTGCACCCTGAACTGGAGGCGGCGCTGTCCCGCTGGAGAAGGATGAAGGCCGATTCCCTTGGCTACTCCCCCTTCGTGGTCCTCCATCAGGGAGTGCTCCTGAAGATTGCAGATGCAGCCCCCCAGACCACGGAAGAACTGCTGGCTGTACCGGGGTTCAGCCAGGGAAAAATGGAAAAGTACGGAGAAGAAATCCTTGCCGTTACAAGGACGGTTAATCCAGCTTGAGAACGGCCATGAATGCACTCTGGGGCACCTGGACGGTACCTATCTGGCGCATGCGCTTCTTGCCCTCCTTCTGTTTTTCAAGGAGTTTGCGCTTACGCGTCACGTCACCTCCGTAGCACTTTGCCGTAACGTCCTTGCGCACCTGGCGTACGGTTTCACGGGCAATGATCTTGGCTCCTATCGCAGCCTGCACGGCAATGTCAAACTGTTGGCGTGGAATGAGGTCCTTGAGCTTGAGGCATATCTTCCGGCCAAAGTCATAGGCGTGGTCCTCATGGATAAGGGTGGAGAGGGCATCGGCAGGATCTCCGTTAAGGAGGATGTCCAGCTTCACCAGCCTTGCCGGACGGAAGTCCGTGACGTGGTAGTCAAATGAGGCGTAACCCTTGGAGATGGACTTGAGCTTATCGTAGAAGTCAAAGACCACCTCTGAAAGCGGAAGGTCATAGTTCAGCTCCACACGGTCCGTGGTGATATAATGCTGGCCGATCAAAGTGCCGCGTTTATCCATGCACAGCTTCATGATGGGGCCGTAGAAATCGGCCTTTGTAATAATCTGGGCGCGGATATAGGGCTCCTCAATGTGGTCTATGACAGACGGCGCCGGAAGACCGGAAGGGTTGTGCACATCCACAACTTCTCCCTTAGTGGTGTACACCTTGTAGGAGACGTTGGGGACGGTGGTGATCACGTCCATGTTGAACTCCCTGAACAGGCGTTCCTGCACAATTTCAAGGTGCAGGAGGCCCAAGAAGCCGCAGCGGAAACCAAAGCCAAGGGCAAGGGAGCTTTCCGGTTCATAGGTGAAGGAGGCGTCGTTGAGCTGGAACTTTTCCAGCGTGGCGCGGAGTTCCTCAAACTTGGAGGCGTCTACAGGGTAGAGGCCGGCAAAGACCATGGGCTTCACCTCCTCAAAACCGGCAATTGCCTCATTGCAGGGCTCCTCAACGTGGGTTATGGTGTCTCCCACCTTCACCTCGACGGCGGCCTTGATGCCGGTGATTATGTAACCCACGTCTCCGGCTTTGACTTCCCCCGTGGGGTTAAGCTTTAGTTTAAGGTTACCAACTTCCTCGGCCTCATACTCATTGCCGGTAGAGAAGAATTTCACCTTGTCTCCGGTTTTGACGGAGCCGTTCACCACCTTGAAGTAAGCTATGATGCCGCGGAACTGATTGAAGACGGAGTCAAAGATAAGGGCCTGGAGAGGAGCCTCGGGGTCTCCTTTTGGTGCAGGAATCTTGTCCACAATGGCATCCAGTACTGCCTGGACGCCTTCTCCAGTACGGGCCGATACCCTAAGGACATCCTCCGGATCACACCCAAGGAGGTCACATATCTGGTCTTCCACAACCTCGGGCTGGGCGCTGTCCATATCAATCTTATTGAGAACAGGGATAATCTCCAGAGAGTGGTCAATGGCCTGATATAGGTTGGAGATGGTCTGGGCCTGGATGCCCTGGGACGCGTCCACCACAAGTAACGCGCCCTCACAGGATGCTATTGAGCGGGACACCTCGTAGGAGAAGTCCACGTGACCGGGAGTATCAATGAGATTGAGACGGTAGGTTTCACCGTCACGCATGTAATCCATCTGGATTGCGTGGCTCTTGATGGTGATACCCTTCTCACGCTCAAGGTCCATGTCGTCCAGGACCTGGTTTTCCATCTCACGGGCGCTGAGGGTTTGGGTAAGCTCCAGAAGGCGGTCGGCCAGGGTGGACTTACCGTGGTCTATATGTGCAATTATGCAGAAGTTGCGGATATTTTTCATTGTGCGCAGGTTTCGTCCCGGCACAGCCCGGGTTTTCTGATGGTTACGGCACCTAAGCCAAGGGCCTTTTCAATCTTATCTATCATCACCGTCCCAAGAAGCACCTTGCCGTCCTTGTCCAGAAGGTAAAGGGAAGGGATCCACTTCACGCCAAAAGCATCGGCCACCTTTGACTCCTTCTTTCCAGCGGGGTCAAAGAGCTGAACACCGGGGAGATAATTCTCATTCACGTATGTCTGGAGCGCTTCAAGGGTGCGGTCAAATGACACGGACACAAAGGCCACCTTCTCTGGGTTGGCCTGCGCCTGGAGAGCCTTCAGCTGGGGCACCTCCGCCCTGCAGTCCGGGCACCAGGAGGCCCAGAACACCAGCACCACCTGCCTTCCGCGGAAACCGCTGAGGGTCACGGGCTTGCCACTGATATCATTAAGCGTGAAATCCGGCGCCTGCACCCCGGGCCTGAGAAGATCCACTGCGTATTCGGCGTCCAGATCCTGCGCCACCGCCCCAAGGAAGGGCAGCATAGCAGCGATTATGGCGATAAGTCTTTTCATTCCACTTTTTTGAGATGCCAAAAATACGCATTTTGGTGCACTTTTGCAAAAAACCCTCCCCTCCGGCACCTGCACCCTCTCCGATAAGCGCACTTTTATGGTAAAATCGTGCTCATCCCTGGTAAAACGACGCCGATAAGCACAGAATCGGCATTAAATCGTGCTCATCCCTGGTAAAACGACGCCGATAAGCACAGAATCGGCATTAAATCGTGCTCATCGCCGGCAAAACTGGGACGATAAGCACGAAATCGGCATAAATTCGTGCTCATCGCTGTTAATCCGTATTCACAAAAAACGTAAAAGAAACGTTTTACTTTTTTTGTTGTATCACGTCACTCGTCCCTGTATAGCGATTTTCACCACATTTTTACGTTTCACGTGATGATATCTGGAAAAGGTCCTTACATTGTGGAAAAAATGATATGGGATTCTACAATGAGTCGCCCGCAGAGAGGGCCTTCAGGGAAGGCGGGCCGTTTTATCATCTCTACACAAAGGCGTTGGAAACAGAGGTTTTCTTTGAAACCGACGAGGACAGAAAGATTGCCGTGAACTATCTGGCAATAGCCGTCAGCGTCAGCAATTGCAAACTACTAGCATATGCCATTATGACCAATCACTTCCATTTTATTCTGGAGGGCCTACAGGAAAATGTTATGGACCTTTTCGCCAGGTTCAGCGCCATGATGGACAATTACTTCTGCTATCACGGCAAGAGCACCATTATGAGACAGGCCGCGCCTGGCCTTACTGCCATCAACAACCTCACTCAACTAAGGACGGAAATTGCCTATGTCTTGCGCAATCCCTTCGTGGTAATGCCTGACGTGAATGTATTTGCCTACCCCTGGACCAGCGGTTTTCTGTATTTCAACCCTCTTCTGGAATGTAAAGGAGAATCGGCATCGGCCCTGTCTTTAAGGTCAATCCGTACCATTACCAAATCAAGGATTATCACGGAGATCGCCCCAACCATTTTTATTGCCGATGGCGTTGCCCAGGCGTGGAGTTTTGTGGACTTCAAACGGGTTGAGCAGTTCTATGACAATGCCAGGCAATTCATCTTCAGCGTTGTGAGAAATGTCGAAAGCCAGGTGGAAACCGCCATTCGGTGCGGAGAAACGCCCATCCTCTGCGACGAAGATCTCATCCCCAAGATTTATCAAATCTGCCGGGACAGGTTCAGGGCCGATTCCCTGTCTTCCATTGACCTGAGCAGTAAAAAACAGTTGGCAGTGATAGTCAAGAACAAATACCACTCATCCAACAAGCAGATTGCCCGGCTGGTCAAACTCCCCATTGCCGATGTAAACTCCTTATTCCCCCTGGCCGCCCCTTCCAAGTAATAGGCACACTTTGGGGGTATAATCGTGCTCATCGATGGCCAAACAGCGCCGATAAGCACAGAATCGGCATTAAATCGTGCTCATCCCTGGCAAAACGATGTCAATAAGCACAGAATCGGCCGCAAATCGTGCTCAAGGTGTACATCTAGAACAAGAATACGCAAAAGCCGATGCCCATGAGGATGCTGAGAAGGAAGGTGGACATCACCAGCAGCGGAAGCATAGGGTCCAGGGCCTTGCCGGAACGGGTCCAGACGCCCCTAAGATGAAGGATGTAGAGAGGAAGCGTGAGGGCCCACATCCAGTGCCACCAGGACGGCCAGCAGAGGAGGCAGTATGCTATCATGCATACCCATCCAAGGCCGATAAGAACGCTCTGGTAGATCTTTGCCTTGCGCTCACCAAGTTTTATGGCAACAGTGGTGCGGGTGGCGCGGTCTGTTTCCATATCACGGATGTTGTTCACGTTGAGAACGCCCACGCTGAAGCACCCTATGCCGGCGGCTGGAAGGAGAAGTTTCCAGTGAAGGCCAAGGCCGCGGGTGCACACAAAATATGCCCCCAGCACGGCTACAAGACCGAAAAACAGGAAAACATAGATGTCTCCCTTTGCCCTGTAACCGTAAGGATTATGGCCCAGAGTGTACTTCATTGCACCTGCTATTGCCGCGGCGCCAAGCACAAGCACCATGATTGGCGTAAGGTCCAGAAGTGTTCCGAAGGCCCGCCATGTCATAGCCGTTCCAAAGAAAATGCAAAGGCCAATAAAGCCACCTATCAGAACCTTCATCTCTTTAATGGTCATCCCGCCGCCGTTAAGGCCGTATTTCGGACCCTGACGGTCTGCAGTGTCAGTTCCCCGGAGCACGTCTCCAAGTTCATTGGAGAGATTGGAGAGGATCTGCAGGCTCACAGTGGTGAGCACTATGAGGATGGCCACATAGATGTCTACCTTCCAGTCGGCCACCGCCAGAAGAATGCCCAGGAGCACCCCCGCCATGGAGAGCGGAAGGGTCCTCAGGCGCATTGATTTTATTGCTGCCGACGCTTTCATCTAACCGAGAAACTGTACGTGCAGTGGCTGTGATAGGTTTCTCCGGGCCTCAGAATCACAGAAGGCCACTCAGGCTTATTGGGAGAATCCGGATAGTGCTGGGTCTCAAGGCAGATGGCGCTGCGGTGAGGATAGGCGATGCCTCCCTTTCCAATCACGGTGCCGTCAAGGAAATTGCCGCAGTAGACCTGGATGCCGGGTTCATCAGTAGACACCTCCAGGCAGATTCCTGTCTCCGGGCAGTAGAGCGTTGCGGCAGGCTGAGTGCCGTCCAGGACCCAGTTGTGGTCATAGCCATGGCCGTTACGGATTTGCTCATTATCGGCATCAATTTCAAGGCCGATCTGTTTTGGTTCACGGAAATCAAACGGCGTACCCTCCACGGGAGCAATCTCACCTGTGGTCATGAACGTACTGTCCACGGGGGTGTATGCGGAGGCATTGATCTGAAGGATGTCCTCCGTGATACTATGGCCTGCAGGGTCTCCGGAGAGGTTGAAATAGGCGTGGTTAGTCATATTGATAACCGTAGCCTTATCTGTAACCGCTTCATAGTCAATATCAAGGGCGTTGTCTTCAGTAAGGTTAAAAGTAACCGTAGCCGTGACAGTTCCGGGGAATGAGGCGTCTCCGTCAGGTGACACAATCTGCAGTTTAAGGCTGTTCCCGGTTGCCTCAACCACCTTGTAAGGCCTGTACTGCCAGCCGTCCGGGCCGCCGTGCAGGCAGTGCCCATAATTATTCTGAGGCAGCTGGTAGGTTACCCCGTCAATTGTGATGAGGCCCTGGTTGATGCGGTTTGCGTATCGGCCTATGGAAGCTCCGAAATCCGTCTGGTTATTCTCTGGCCGATAGTCCTCAAGGTTATCAAAACCCAGCACCACGTCCTTGAGGTTTCCATCACGGTCCGGGACCATCAGGGAAACGATACGACCGCCGTAATTTGTGATTGAAACCTCCATTCCGTTGCCGTTGGAAAGGGTGTAAAGGCCGATTTCTTCTTTTTGATTGCACCCGGTAGCCAGTACAGCCGCCGCTATGGCCAGAATCAGATATTTCTTCATGGTTGACATTGTTTTCCACAAATATAGCACTTTTTACGCACACATTGGGCACGTTTTTATGCCGAAAGTGTGCTTATTGGCCCGAATGTCGGACAAAATGATTATATTTGTGAATCACAAGCAAAATAACCGCATACCTCATATATGAAAACCAACGAAGAACTCAAAACGATTGCAACGCAGATCCGCCGGGATATCCTCCGCATGGTATGCCTTGCAAAGTCCGGCCATCCGGGCGGTTCAATGTCTTCCACAGACTTCCTCACAGCCCTTTACTTCAATCAGATGAAGCAGGATCCCGCCACGTGGACCCGTGACGGAAAAGGCCAGGATATGTTCATCCTCAGCGCAGGTCACATGACCCCCGTTTACTACTCTGTCCTTGCCCGTGCCGGATATTTCCCGGTAAGTGAACTCGCGTCCTTCCGTCAGATGGGCACCCGCCTTCAGGGTCACCCTTCCGTGCGTAAGAACCTCCCCGGCGTATTCCAGGCATCTGGTTCCCTGGGTCAGGGACTAAGCGCCGCTGCAGGCCTTGCACTTGGAAAGAAACTGGATAAGGATGACAACTTTGTCTTCTGCCTCTGCGGAGACGGAGAATCAGAGGAAGGCCAGATCTGGGAAGCCGGTATGTTTGCAGTTTTCCACAAACTGGACAACCTCATTGCCATGACCGACTGGAATGGCAAGCAGATTGACGGTCCAGTGGACCAGGTTGCCGGAGAAGGAGACCTTGCCGCCAAATGGGAATCCTGGGGCTGGAGAGTGATTGTGGCCGATGCCCACGACTTCGACGCCATTGAAAAGGCCTACGAACTAGCCAAGGCCGGAAAGGGCAGCGGCGTTCCCACAATGATCCTCTGGAAGAGCGAAATGGGCCACGGCGTAGACTTCATGGCCGGTACCCACAAGTGGCATGGCAGCGTTCCCAAGCCGGAACAGCTTGAAGACGCCCTCAAACAGTTAGGTGAAACCCCTCTAGGAGATTTTTAATATGAAGTACCAAGACTCAGGAAAGAAAGACACCCGCAGCGGTTTTGGCGTGGGTCTTTTAAAGGCCGGACAGGCCGATAAAAATGTTGTGGCTCTCACCGCAGACCTCAAGGGCTCCCTCAAGATGGACGCCTTTGCTGCAGAATTCCCGGAGAGGTTCATCCAGTGCGGCATCGCGGAAGCC
>OMQK01000227.1 GCA_900313205.1 uncultured Bacteroidales bacterium
TCAGCCAGCTTCTCAAGGTTAAGCTGTTTGAGCTGGCTTCCTATCCCGCTCTTAATCTGGTTGGATATGTATCCCATATAGACCTCCTGTGAATATAATTACAGAGCATCGACAACCTCCTTCTTGAGGTCTTCGTACTCCTTCTTCTTTTCCTCGAAGATGGCCTTGGCGTTTTCGGGGTCTGCCTTGATTTCCTTGGCGTAGAGGACGTTCACTGCGCCGTCTGCCCCCATGACTGCAATCTGGGCGCTGGGCCATGCGTAGTTGATATCTCCGCGAAGCTGCTTGCAGCTCATCACTATGTGGGCGCCGCCGTAGCCTTTGCGCAGGGTGACGGTGACCTTGGGAACAGTGGCCTCACCGTAAGCGTAGAGGAGCTTTGCGCCGTTTGTGATGATGGCGCCGTACTCCTGCTGGGTGCCGGGAAGGAAGCCGGGGACATCCACAAGGGTTACGAGGGGGATGTTGAAGGCGTCGCAGAAGCGGACAAAGCGTGCGGCCTTGCGGCTGGCGTTGATATCCAGTACGCCTGCAAGGACCTTGGGCTGGTTGGCAACGATACCTACGCTGCGGCCGTTGAAACGGGCGAATCCCACTATGATGTTCTTTGCGAAGTCCTTATGGATCTCAAGGAATTTGCCATCGTCCACTATGCTCCCTATGACACCGTACATGTCGTAGGCCTTGTTGGGGTTGTCCGGCACAATGGAGTTGAGGGCGTCGTCCACCCTGTTGACGGGGTCTGATGTTTCCTTGAAGGGGGCGCACTCCATATTGTTCTGGGGAATGTAGCCAAGCAGTTCCTTGATGGTCTGGATGGCTTCCTTCTCATCCTCTGCGGCAAAATGTGCTACGCCGCTCTTACTGGCGTGGACTGATGCGCCGCCAAGTTGCTCCTGGTCCACAACCTCACCGGTGACGCTCTTTACAACTGCCGGGCCGGTAAGGAACATGTAGGAGGTGTTCTTGACCATGAGGGTGAAATCCGTGAGGGCGGGGGAGTACACCGCACCGCCTGCGCAGGGACCCATGATGCAGCTGATCTGGGGAACAACGCCGCTTGCAAGGATGTTGCGCTCGAAGATCTCTCCGTATCCGGCAAGGGCGTCAATGCCCTCCTGGATACGTGCACCGCCGGAATCATTGAGGCCGATGCACGGCGCTCCGGCCCTGAGGGCCATATCCTGGACCTTGCATATCTTCTCACTCATTGTCTTTGAAAGGGAGCCGCCGCTTACGGTAAAATCCTGGGCGAAGACGTAGACCAACCGGCCGTTAATGGTGCCGCAGCCGGTCACAACGCCGTCTCCATCTGGGTGTGAAGCGTCCATCCCGAAGTTTGTGCAGCGGTGCTGGACAAACATGTCGAATTCCTCGAAACTGCCGGGATCAAGAAGGAGGTCAAGGCGCTCCCGGGCAGTGAGTTTGCCCTTTGCGTGCTGAGCCTCTATCCTTTTCTCACCGCCGCCAAGGCGTGCCTTTGCGCGGCGCTGAACAAGTTTTTCAATATTATCTGATTGTATACTCATTCTGTATCTATATTTAACCTACAAATATACGCATTTTCGGGGAGAACAGCAACAGGCACAAAAATAGGGTTAAAACGTGCTCATCTCCGGCAAAATGCCGGCGATAAGCGCAAAAAGGGTATAAAAACGTGCTTGTCAGCCGGTTAGGGCTAGAAGCAGAAACCGGTACCTATGCGAATGCCGTCGAAGGGGTAGTTCTTGAAACCGTGGGTGTACTGGACAAACGGACGCCAGCGGCCGGCATTGCCGTCAAGCCTCAGCCGGATGCGGCGGGGGCGGTCCCCGTCATTCTCCCAGCCGATGTAGCCGGAATAATCGGCCATAAATGTGAAGCCCCAGGTGGATATGCTGGCAAAGAGGCCGTACTGGACTGCGTCGTTCTGCCTTGCAAGACCATCCTGCCAGCAGAGGAATCCGCCGCTTAGGCCTGCCCTGATTTCCATCACGTAACTGTACTGAAAGGCCCTTGACCAGGCTATTGTGCCGTCAAAGAAATAACCGCCGCAGTCGTAGTAGCGCGCCTGCTCAAACGTATTTCCCATGGCCGATTTCAGAACGGCCCTAAGGAGAATATCAGGCTTGAGGGTATTGGGTTTTCCAACCAGCACCTGAATGTTTGTCCCCACATAGAGGTCACCGGAGTCCCAGCTCTTCTTCTGGCTGCGGGCATCTCCTATACGCCTGTAATCGGCAACTGCATCTGAATATGACCAGTGCTCCACAAAAGGCCCCCACACTTCAAGGCTGGCACGCTTGGTCCAGAGGGGGAAGTGAAGGCGGATGAAGCCGTCCCAGGTGTGATCATTGCCGTCTGCCACATGGCCTTTCCAGTAATCGGCAGCAAGTTCCGCATAGATGTACGGCTTTATGCGGCCGTCAGTCATATCCGGTACGGGGAATGCGTTGGGGCCGAAGTATTCAGGTGACACCATTGTGGGTTTAGAGAAGTCCGGGGCCACAATGGGAGTCTGGGCCATAATGTCCAGGGCGCAGAACAAGGCCAGAAATATGATAGCGAGGCATCTCATCTGAAGAATTTATCAACTTCCTTCACGGCATCCGGAAGGGCGAATACCGCAACGCGGTCATAAGCCTCTATATGAGTGCTTCCCACGGCGATGAAGCTGTCTCCGCCGCGGATTATGCCGCCGATGATTGCATCGGCCGGGAATTCTATGTCCTTGAGAGGCTTCTTGGTGATGCGGGAGCCGGGGGCTGCAGTGTATTCAAGGACCTCAGCGTCCGTGCCGCTTACGTAGCGCACGGAACGCACTTTATCGGAAAGCGTGAACTTGAATATGCGGCTGGCGGTGATGAGTTTCTTGTTTATGACGCTGTCTACGCCCATGTCCTCTGCAAGGCGGATGTACTCCAGGTTTTCCACCTGCGCAATGACGCGGGAAACTCCCATCTTCTTTGCAACCACGCAGGAGAGGATGTTGGTTTCGTCGCTGCCGGTGAATGCAAGGACCGCGTGATATGAATTCATGCCCTCGTCCTTCAGGAAATCTGCATTGCGGACGTCTCCGCAGGCAACGCTCACGCTGTCCGGAAGAACCTCTGACAGATACCTGCAATGCTTGGGATTGATGTCTATGATCTTTATGTAATCCATTTTGCGGGCGGCAAGGCGGGCGGCTACCTTCTGGCCTATCTCACTGACTCCGAGTATGAGTACACGGCGTATTTCCAGCTTGTCCTTT
>OMQK01000024.1:0-13517 GCA_900313205.1 uncultured Bacteroidales bacterium
CTCATTGGGAAGGTCATCAAAGTGGACGACTCCGACCGCACCATCAAAGGCGTTTTTGCCGACTTTGACGGCACCTTCTTCATGCCCTACGACATCATTACGCACATTTCGGCAACCTGGGCTGCTGAGCAGGAGCGGAACTTCGGCAGCATCGGCAACTACACCACCTGGTTCCGCGTACGCGAAGATGCCGACCCCGCCGATGTGCGTAACAAAGCGAGTGCACTGCTGCATAAGAACTACGACCCCATCTGGAGCGCGGAGAAGGTGAACGCGTGGAAAGCGTACCGGATGGATGAAGCTTTCTTCACTACTGGCAACAGCAACGGACTCACCCGTCAGGGCAACGCCCAGATGCTCAGGCTCCTGACGGTAGTTGTACTCCTGCTCCTCTTATCGGCCGTTTTCAACTATGTGAACCTGAGTCTGGCGCTTACGGGCAAGCGGTCCAAGGAAATGGCCACGCGGAGGCTGCTGGGGGCCGATAAAACCGGCATCCTGTGGAAGTACATCGGCGAATCCGTGGCCTTTACCGCCGTCTGCTTTGCCGCGGCGCTGCTGCTGGCCGATTTGCTGGCGCCTATGATGAACAGCCTGGTTTCCACCGGCGACCCGGACGAGTTGATGCTAGGAATGGGCGATAACAGCGTAAGACTGTCCTTCATGATGACACCGGGGTATATCCTGGCGTATATCGCCGGTATTCTGATTCTGGGTGTTATCAACGGGCTCCTTCCGGCTGTCGCGGCGTCTCGTTATCAGCCCATTGACGTGATCAAAGGCACGCTCCGGCGCCGTAACAAGATGGTAATGAGTAAGGTATTCATCGTGGTGCAGAACGTCCTTTCCGTCTTCCTGATTGCCCTGGCGCTGGTTATGGAAGTGCAGATGCGCCACATGCTCACCCGGCCGATGCACGCCGCCACGGAGAATCTCTATTACATTGAGTATTCTGCCCGCGACTATGATATGATGAAGCTCTTCAAGGACAAGGTGGAGCAGCTGCCCTTTGTGACAAAGGCGGGTGTGGGACGCGGCATCCCGGGCCTCATCAATATGACGATGGGTATCAAGGTGGACGAGGAGCATCACGTAGATATGCCCGTCATCCTCTGCGATTCCACCTATTTCAAACTGCTGGGGCTTGAGGTGGAGGAAGACTTCGGCCATCCGCTGACGCATTCGCTTTGGATGAGCCGTTCGGCCTTTAACGCGGCGGCGGTATCGGATACCTCTACAGTATTCCCGCGGAGAATCAATATGAACGGCGCCCAGCCGGAGTTCATCGGAGGTGTGGTGACGGATTTTCCGCCCCGGCCGGCTTCCGAGAGCAATCTCAATCCCAATGGCGGCGTCATCGTAACGCGGGCCGAAGAACTCAGGTATGCCAACTGCATGCTTATCGGCACCACGGGAGAGGACGACTCTTACGACAAAGCCATCCGGCAGGCTTACAGGGAGTATCGGCTGGAGACCTCCGGCGTGGAAGAACCGGCTTGGCGGTATGGTTTTGTGCGTGACATCAACAAGAAGATGCTGGCTCCTGTCCAGAGAACGCTGCGTCTGGTGGAACTCTTTGCGGTCCTGGCTGTTCTGATCTCCCTGCTGGGCCTGTTGGCTATGAGTACCTACTTTGCCGATGAAAATACCAAACAGATTGCCGTGAGAAAGGTCTTTGGCTCTGATGTGACGCACGAGACCTGGAGGAACGTGAGGAGCTATATGATTCTTGTCGGCGTGGCCTGCTTTGTTGGCATTCCGCTGGCCGTCTGGGCCGCAAGGGTGTATCTGGAGCGCTTTGCCTACCGTGTTGAAGGATACGGATGGGTATTTGTGGTGGCCGCCCTGATTTCGCTCGCAATCGCCTTTGGCACCGTCCTCTGGCAAACGCTGAAGGCGGCAAAGACGAATCCGGCGATAGAGTTGAAGAAGGAGTAATCGCCATTCAGATGCAAGGAATTGCGTTTTTTGGATTATATTTGTACAACAATTTGAATGATATGATGAGAAAGGTCTTAAGTTTTGTTTGCGCGGCACTGCTGGTGGCCGGGCTGTGTGGGTGTAATAAGATCGATGTGAACAAGCTGGAGGGCACCTGGTCAGAGCAGTACGACCCAGCGATCTTTGCAATGGACGGCTCCGTAGAGTACACCTTTGACGGGAACAATGGTTATCAGCTTCACGTATATGATGCCTTAAGTGGCGAATCTCACGACTCCAGCGGCCACTATGCCATCGACCTGATTAACAAGGGGACCATTACCATTAACCCGGCGATGTCGGACTACAGTAATGTCACCTACAAGCTTGTGAAACTGACATCAAAGGAGATGGAATGGCAGAAGGAGGGCACCACTTACTCCAAAGGTTCGTGGGGCTCTGACTATCGGCACTTTGTGAAGGTAAAGTAACCTTGTGGCTGGCAGGAGAAAATTGCTTTTGCCGTGTTGACACTCAGATGGCCTGGAATGAGGCATTTTGTGTCAACACGGCAAAGTGGTTGGCGCCGGCTGGCGATAAAGAAAATTTCACTATCTTTGGGAATATGAAACGTTCACTGATTCTATTCCTGATGGCAGCAATTGCATTTGACGCCTGCGCACCCAAGCCTGTGGTAACGCGCAAAGACAACACCGTAGACACATATTTCGGCACAGAGGTTCCGGACCCTTACCGCTGGCTGGAGGACGATTCCTCCGAAGAAACCGCCGCGTGGGTGAAGGCCCAGAACAAGGTGACGGACTACTACCTCAAGCGCCTCCCGGGCCGGGAGAAACTCCTGAAGCGCCTAAAGGAAGTGGCCAACTATGAGAAGGTTGGCGTTCCCTTCCATGAGAAAAACGGCAAGTGGTACATCTATAAGAACAACGGCCTCCAGAACCAGAGCGTCCTCTACGAGATGGAATCTCCGGAGGATGTCCCGGTGGTTTTCCTGGACCCCAACACCCTTTCAGAAGACGGCACGGTTGCCCTGAAGGGCTGCTATTTTTCAAATGATGGCCGATACATGGCCTACACCATCTCCCGCAGCGGCTCCGACTGGGAGGAAATCTACGTCATGGACGCCCGTACAAAGGAACTCCTTCCGGACCATATCGAATGGGCAAAGTTCACGGAGGCGGCCTGGTGTGGGGACGGCTTCTACTACAGCGCCTACGACCGCCCCGGCGAGGACCACGCCTACAGCGGTAAGAACGAGGGTCACAAGATCTACTACCACAAAATCGGCACACCTCAGTCGGAAGACGTCCTGTTCTTTGAAAATCCGGCCGAACCCCTCCGCTTCTATCAGTTCACGGTCAACGAGGCTGAGACCATGGGCTTCCTTTATGAGGACGGGGCCGATATCGGCAATAATCTCTATGTCAAGGATTTAAGGAAGGCCGATTCCCCGTTCGTCCAGATTACAAAGGATATGAAGAACGCCTGCTACCCCGTGGAGACTGACGGCGAACTGATTTACCTTTTCACCAACGTGGACGCCCCCATGAACAAGCTGGTTGTCACAACTATCGGCAATCCAAAAGTGTGGAAAGACCTTATCCCGGAGTGGGACTGCGTGCTTAACGGCGTGTCATTCATAACGGACGGTTTCATCATTGCCAATTACTCCAAGGATGCCTCCACGCACGCCTACCTTTATGACCGCCATGACGGCCGCCGTGTAGAGGAGCTGCACCTTCCGGGAGTTGGCTCCGCCTCCTTCATCGCAAAGCTTGGAGAGCCCTGGTGCTACTATTCCTATTCCAGTTTCACCACCCCCGGAACCATTTATTTCTGGAACATTGAAACCGGCGACAGCATTGTGTACAAGCAGCCCAAGACCGCTTTTGACCTCTCCGGCTTTGAGACGGTGCAGGTGTTCTTCCCCTCAAAGGACGGCACCCGCATCCCCATGTTCCTTACCTACAAGAAAGGCATCAAACTGGACGGCTCCAACCCCGTTTATCTCTACGGCTACGGCGGCTTTGACATCTCGCTTTCCCCGTCATTCAGCGCAATGAGGGTGCCTTATCTTGAGGCCGGCGGCATATACGCGCAGGTGAACCTCCGCGGCGGTGGAGAGTACGGAGAAGCCTGGCACCTTGCGGGTACCAAGATGAATAAGCAGAACGTGTTTGACGACTTCATCGGGGCGGCCGAATGGCTCATAGCAAATGGCTACACCAGCTCTGAGAAACTCGCTATCGTGGGAGGCTCCAATGGCGGCCTCCTTGTAGGCGCCTGCATGACGCAAAGGCCTGAGCTTTACGCAGTTGCAATTCCCCAGGTGGGCGTTATGGATATGCTCCGCTACCACAAGTTCACAATTGGCTGGAACTGGGCCCCGGATTACGGCACGTCAGAAGACTCGGAGGAAATGTTCCGCTACCTCCTTGGCTATTCCCCGCTCCATAACCTGAAGCCCGGAACGGCCTATCCCGCAACGCTTGTCACCACCGCCGATCACGACGACAGGGTGGTCCCCGCCCATTCCTTCAAGTTTGCCGCAACCCTCCAGGAGTGCAACTCCGGAGACAAGCCGCAGCTCATAAGGATAGATTCCAAGGCCGGTCACGGCGGCGGCAAACCCCTTGCCAAAGTGCTTGAGGAGCAGGCCGATATCTACTCCTTCATAATGCACAACACCGGCATGTAGTGCGTAATACCCTTCGTCACCTTTTCCTGGCGGCCTTGCTTTTTCCGGCTGCGGCTATGTCGCAGATAAGGGAGGAGTACAGGCCGCTGGCCGATTTACTCTCTACAAGGCCGGAAAGGGAACCCACGGAAGGAAATCTTGTGGAACTGCTCCCCAGCAGCCCGGAACAGTTCCTGCTTTTGCAGGACGACATTATGGCGGCAAAGAAAAGCATCCATATGGAGTTCTTTATCTTTGATGCCGATTTTGCCGGCAACGTCATACGCACCGCCTTGCGCCTGAAGGCCCTGGACGGGGTTGAGGTGCAGTTTATTGCCGAAGATTTCACAACCAGGGCGGACTTCGTAGACCGTATGAAGAAAAGCGGAGTATCCGTAAAACATCATCCGTTCCTGCCCCTGAGGCCCCGCAACCACCAGAAATACGTGCTTGTGGACGGCACCGTGGGCTATACGGGAGGAATGAACGTGGCCAGAGACTATTTCTGCGACTGGGATGATATGGTGGTGCGTCTCCGTGGCCCTGTTGTGGAGAAGATGGAGAAGGCCTTCGCCAAGATGTGGGCGCGCCGTCACGGGAAGCCATCGGCCTATGAAACAAAAGTGGCAGAGCCATACGAGGGGGGTGTAATTGTCCAGTCAGTAGATGAGGATCCAAAAGAGAAAGACCACTTGAGCCTTAAGGCGTATATATGGGCTCTGGAGCATGCCAGGCACTTTTTTTATGCCAAGACGCCTTATTTCAAGCCTCCCAAGGAGTTTGCCGATGCACTTGCGAATGCGGCCCTCCGTGGCGTGGACGTAAGAATCGTTATTCCGGAGCACAAGGACTCTCCTGCAGCGGTAGTGGTGCCGTTCGAAAGGGTGTACTTTGATGATCTGGTAAAGGCCGGGGTGCATATCCTTATGCGTACGGACCAGTTTGACCACGCCAAGCTTATGGTTGTGGACGATTATCTTTCGGCCGTCGGATCCATAAACCTCGATGTCCTTTCAATGGTTTCCAACTATGAAAGCAACCTGTTTTTTTATGACTGCGGCGTTGCCGCCCAGGTAAAGCAGTTTATAGTGGACGACCTGGAAAACTGTTATGAAGTGACCCCGGAGATGATAGCCGATTATCCGGCCTGGCAAAGGAACTTCAAATGGTTCTTCCGCGGGCTGGGCAAGGTTTTCTAATATTATTTGTATCTTCGCATATTGATGAGGCGTCTCCTTTCATACGTGATTCTGTGTGCCCTGCCGCTGCTATTCTCCTGCGGCAAGGCTCAACAGGAGGCCGTGCCGGTCAATCTCAAAGAGAGTTCTTCCTGGCAAAGAGCCCAGTGGGAAAACTGCGAAAGGGAATTTCACAAGCACCTTGATCCCGGAGTCAGGGAAAAGGAAATGCGCACCCTGGATGCGGCCTACGTGGCAATAAGCAGGGCCGATGGCGGCTGGGAAGAGTCACGAACCCTCAGTTTTGAAACGGACGGAGTTCCCAGTGAAGCCGTATACGTAAAGGACGGTGAAAAGTCCAGCCTGGACATCTTCAGGAAAGGGGCCCTGGTGGGGCAATTCCGGAAAGACGGAGACGTTTATTCGGGAGAATCGACGGGGATAAGGCTGGATGCAAATCCGCTGGTTTACAGCAGCACCCGGGTGGATGCAAATATCACTTTGGCGGTTGACGGCGTGGTGCTAGGCACCTTTGAAGCAAACGGGCCGATGGAGAACGTTGAGGTGTCACAGGACATTATCACCGGCATAAGTTTCCGTGGCTGCGTTGACGCCGACGGCCTCTGGAAGACGCTCCGCGAACTCACGGACGCAGAGACGGAGGAGGATGCTGTGCCCCTGGTGGAGAAAGCCGCATCGGCCATAGATATAAAGGTTTATTATGAAGGTGACCTCTCGGAAGCCCGAGGCTACGTTACTGTGGTACCCCTGCACTATAAGAACCGTTACGACGATTACTGGACCTGGGAGCTGGTTCTGATGGCCGCCGATGGCACCAAGGTAGACCGCAATACCTTTTTCGTGGACCAGTTCATGGCCAGCGACAACGACGAGAAATCAGCGTTCTACAACGCCTGGAACAACCTCCTCCCTCATATCCTTAGAGCGGTGGTACTATGAGGCGTGTTCTGACCATAGGCTTTCTGTTGCTGTGGGCCACGGTCCTTTGGGGCCAGGAACCGGATTCCGCCGCCATCCAGGAGCGTCTGGACAGCACGGTGTTTACGTCAGAGTCTCACACCTCCATTCTGGAAATCGCCCCGACGAGGCCTATTTACATAAACACAGACCTGCTCAGGCGTATCCCTTCCATCACCGGCACGCCTGACCCTATCCGTATAGTGAAACTCCTTCCCGGCGTGCAGACGGGCGCCGAGTTTGACGCCGGCCTCCATATCCTTGGAACGGAGAATTCCCATTCGCTGGTTTCCGTAGACGGCGCGCCAATTTATGGCGCCACACACGTCCTGGGCCTGTTTTCAACCTTTATTCCAAGCCATTACGGCGGAATGAGTTTCGCCCCCTACGACTCAGGGGCCAACCGTCTTGGCGGCACGGTGGACATGAAGCTCCCGGACCGCATTCCGGGGCGCATAAGGGGCCAGATTTCCGCAAGCCTTTTTGAGGCGGAAGGCACCCTGGACATTCCCACTGGCCGCAACAGCGCCCTTTTCCTGTCTTTGCGGCGCTCCTATATCAACCTTCTTTACGGCAGTTTCCTGAGGGTGGACGTGTACAGTTTCAAATACGGTTTTACGGACGGGAACCTCACCTGGTACTGGGAGCCCGGCAAAAACGACCGTGTCTGGGCCGATTTTATGATGGGCGGCGACGATATCAAGTTCCGCAGCTCCCGCGGCGGATACAGCTTCGGCCTTGAATGGATGAACATAAAGGGCTCTCTGCATCACCGGCATAAATGGAGCTGGGGAGACCTGCACCAGGTACTGTATTACACCCGCCTTAACCTGGCGTTGGACCTGGAGCACGACATTTACGATATGTACGTGCCTTCCATCATCGGCACCTTGGGTTATTCGTCCACCCTCAATGCGGGCCGATGGCTTGGCGAGGTGCGCGTGGAGGGGCATCACTCCAACCCTCAACAGACCCAGGTGCGTAACAAGGATATCTCCCAGGCCGCCCCGGACGAGAGCCAGGCGGCGGTGGAGGCATCGGCCCGGGTGCAGTATAGCTGGCCCATAACTTCAAACTTCGGCCTTGCAGCGTCTCTCAAGGGCATTTTCTGGCATTCGGCCGATGGCGCAAATTACCCCGCAGTAATTCCGGAGCTAAAGCTGTCCTGGGACCTTTACTGGGCTGGCAAGTTTGAGCTTGTGGCGGGCCTGAGCCGCCAGAACCTGTTCCAGACGGGCGTCTCTTCAATCGGCCTTCCCATTGAATTCTGGTATCTTGCCGGCAAGGACCTTTTGCCCCAGGGCTCCCGTCACGCGTCCCTTTCCTGGGGCCGCAGCTACAAGGGAGACCGCTACTTAATATCGGCATCCCTGTTTTACAGATATCTGACAAACCAGCTGGATTATACGGGCACCCTTATGGATTACCTGGACCCGGATTACAGTACCCCAAAATACCTCAGGACGGGATATGGCCAGAACTACGGTTTCTGCCTCACCCTCCACAAGCAGGCGGGTGATTTCACGGGCTGGATCAATTACACGCTTTCCCGTTCCCTGCGCACGTTTGACGGGGAAACCATTCCGTCCAACCACGAGCGTATCCACGAGCTGAATGCCGTTGGCAATTATACGAAGGGCCGATGGGATTTTGGCGGCGTGATGGTGCTGGCCTCCGGTCTGCCATACACAAAGGCCGATTCTTTCCTTATGACTGGAGGAATGATAGTGGCGGAGATGTCGCCACGCAACTCGGCCCGGATGAAGCCGTATTTCAGGCTGGACATATCGGCCTCCTATTATTTCCGCCGCCTTCCCGACGGACGCGGCCACGGCCTTACCCTGGCCGTGTATAACGTTGCCGGATACAAGAACGACGTCTTCTATATGCTTGACCCCAGCGACGACGCAAAGACTTTTGCCTACAGGCCGATGTCGCTGTATCTGCGTTTCCTGCCGTCCATCTCCTATTTCTACAAGTTCTGACAATGAAAAAGACCATTCCAGCCATATTCCTGTTTCTTGCCGTAGCCTGCGCCACGGAGCCTTTGCAGCGGGATCCTGACCGTCTGGTCGTGGAGGGCTGGATAGACTCTGGAGCGGCCCCGGTGGTAATGGTCACATCCCCCGTGGCGGCAACGGAAGTAACGCAATCTGTGGATGACCTTGACGGCAACGTTTACACCAAGGCCTATGTAACCGTGAAAGACGAGGATACCGGAACGGAGGTGCGTCTTACTGGGCGCAAGGACACCCGGTATCTGCCACCGTATGTTTACACTACTGACGAGATGGCGGGCGTTTCCGGGCACAGCTATACCCTGAAGGTGATGTACGGCAACCACGTGGCAAAAGCCACGTCACGCGTGCCTGAGCCTCCGCCCCTGGACCGGGTGGAGGTCACTAAATCGGAACGGTACGACACTATGTATGTCGTTACCGCTTATTTCAACGACCCTGACCATTATCACCGCTTCTTCACTCTGGTAGACGGAAAAGATACAATGTATCATCCATGTTTGCTGAGCGGTGAGCTTGCCACCAACAGGGCCGGCGCAGTTACCGTGATGAGGGGCTGGACTATGGTGGGCAAGGGCTGGCGGCCGCTGTACAGCCTTGGGGAAACGGTGAATATCAAGTTCTGCCGGGTTGAGGAGGATATATGGCAGTTCTGGGACGGTTTTGACGGCATTTCAACCATCAGTACAATGGGCTTTTTCCCTATCACAAGCAATCCGAAAAGCAACATGAAGGGAGCATACGGGTACTGGGCCGGGTACGGTGTAACTTACGCAAAAGTTACTGTTAAATAAAAAATTGCTATCTTTGTATGATTAAATTGATAGTTTGAAATGAAAAAACTACTTGTTATTGCAGCCGCCCTGCTCATTGGAATGCAGGCAAATGCACAGCTCATTTTTAATGGCGGATACCTCCACGCTACAGAAAACCTTAAAAAGACCACGTCGCTCGGCACCCAGGATGGAGTCAATGTCCTGGACGGTTTCTATGCAGGTGCGAAATATCGTATCGGACTTGACGGTATTACCGAAGGCCTTAGCCTTGCTCCCGGCGCAAATTTTTCTTTCCTGTTCGGTAAGGAAGCCGGTATCCCTGATGCCATTGATGATGCAAAGACCACTGAGGTTGCCCTCAATGTTCCCATCCATGTGCAGTATCTCTTTGAAATTACCCCCGATTTCAAACTTGAGGCATGGGCTGGTCCCACCTTCCAGTACGGCATCTACAACCGTACCATTGACGGTGAAAGCAACCCTACGAATATTTTCAATCTTTACAAGGAAATCCCAACGTCTCAGAATAATCCTGGCCTCGCTATTCCGGCTCGCAACCGTATCAACCTTTTCCTTGGAATCGGTCTTGGTGTTGAGGTCTCTGAACTTGTCCACGTCAATGTGGGCTATGACTTCGGCCTCCTCAATCTTACCACAGATGCCAACGGAGATATTAGGCGCGGTCTCCTCAGGATAGGACTTGGATATAATTTTTAACCTAATATAGTTTTAACAATGAAAAAGATTTTTGCAATCGTTCTTGGCGTGGCTCTCCTCGCCGGAACACAGGCCAACGCCCAGATTTCCGTTGGTGCAGGTTGGCTTAATTCAACAGAAAAGAGCGTTACTACGTATAATGATGGTAGCAAAAACGTCTCTGAACCCACCAACCTCAATGGTTTCTATGCCGGAGGTCAATACAACATTCCCATCGCTGGTGGCTTCGGCGTAGCTCCCGGACTCTATGCATCCGTGCTTTTCGGCAAGCAGACAGGAAGCCTGGGCTATATCGTGGGCTCAACTAATATCCAGTCAGACTACACCGAGATTGCTCTCAACGTTCCGGTTAATGTGAACTATGCTTTCGAGATTGGCGACTTCAAACTCATTGCATACGCAGGCCCCAATTTCCAGTATGGTATTGTCAGCAGTTCTGTTACCACAACTGCCACAACCACTATTATTGGCGATGGTAACACAAAGGACACCTTTAACCACTACACTGGTCAGGTAATTTATACCGACGGCAGCAGCAACACAAACGCCGACAATGCTGACCGCAATCCTTTCAATATCTACATCGGCGGCGGTCTCGTATTCCAGGCTGGAAGTATTATGGTTAACGTTGGTTACGACCACAGCATCCTGAACTTCTACAAGGGTAACTCAAACACCAACACTTCCCGTTCCCAGATCAAGATTGGCGTAGGCTACGCTTTCTAGTTAAGTGGGCAACCACTTACACAGAAATAGCCCTTTTTGCGCGTTTCGTTGCCCTTTTGGTCAACCATCGGCACAAAAAGGGCCTTTTTCGTGTGTTTCGTTGCCCTGAGTGCACTGTTTTGCTATGGTTCAGAAAAAGGAGTAACTTTGTACCGTGAAACAAAAATTTCAGATAGAAGTTCCGGAGGGCGGCGGGAAGATCCTTCTTCACGCGTGCTGTGCTCCGTGCTCGGGTGCCATTGTGGAATACCTTGTGAAGCACGGCATAAGACCCGTGATCTTCTTCTCAAACTCCAATATCACTCCCTTTGAGGAGTATAGCCACAGGTTAAACGAGTGCATCCGCTACGCCAGGGAGTTCGGCCTTGAGGTGGTTGAGGATAACTATGATCACGACTCCTGGCTCACCTGCGCCGCCGGGCTGGAGACAGAGCCTGAACGGGGCGCCCGCTGTCTGGAGTGCTTCAAGCACAGGTTACTGAGAGCCGCGCAGTATGCTGCGGCAAACAGTTTTGATGTGCTCACAACTACCCTGGCATCTTCCCGATGGAAGAGCCTGGAGCAGGTGAACGAGGCCGGTACCTGGGCCTGCGCTCAGGTAAGCGGCGTGACGTGGTGGGGCCAGAATTGGAGAAAAGGCGGCCTCCAGGACCGCCGTAATGAAATTATCAGGGAGCAGAACTTCTACAACCAGCTGTTCTGCGGCTGCGAGTTCTCTCAGAGAACAGGTTCTGCAGAACCGTCAGAGGCTTTATAGTCAAACTTGGAGCCGTGCCAGGTCCAGGAGAGCAGGGCGCTGCCGCTTCGGATGGAAAGGACCTGACGGAATACGCGGATTTCCGTTGCTTCCGGAGAACCAACCTTGCCCGCAAGTTTCCATTCACCACCTTCCAGAGTATACACATTGGCATAAACTCCGCCATCTCTGCGCCTTGCAATCACAAGGTCCGGGGCGCGGTTTCCGGTGAAATCATGAATGCCGATAACTGTGTCTCCTTCCCCGGATTCCAGGTCCGTGCCATTGATAGAGACGGCACCGGAAGCCAGCGAGGCCTTGAAACTGGCCTTGTCAATAGAGAAGTCAAGCGTTCCGCTTTCACCAAAGAAATAACTCTCAAGGCCCACGATGAAGGTCTTGGACTCATTGTCTGAATAAGTACGCATTTGGGCATAGGCCGTAAGCCCGGCCAGAAGGCATATTATGGTTAATAGTCTTTTCATTAACTGCAAATATACACATTTTTCATAATATGCATACCCCATATGATAAAAGCCACAAAAACCCGGCATCTCGGTAGCGATTTTGCTGGATTTTTTCTAATTTTGTAAGATGAAACCTCAGGTGTCCATAACGTCCATCAGTCCGGCCATGAAGATGGCAGACCTGCTGGACGTCAATTTTTCTATTTTGGGGGTATTTTCCCGTTTTGGGATGAGTTACGGCTTTGGTGAGGCCACGGTGAAGGAGGTCTGTGACGGCATGGGCATAGACCCTGAGACCTTCCTCATCATTTGCAAGGTTTATGCTTTTGATGGTTATCGGCCTTCAAGGGAACAGATGGAAGGAGCCTGCCTTGAGGACATTGTCCGTTATCTGCGTCTTTCCCACACCTATTATCTTGAGACAATGGTGCCGGCCCTTGCCGCCGCCATTGAGGAAATGATCGCACCCTGCGACGATATGCACAAGAAGGTGATCCGTAAGTTCTTCGGAGATTACAAGGAGGAGCTGGAACGTCATTTTGACTATGAGGAAAAGACGGTTTTCCCGTACGTGGAGGCCATGATAGACAGCCGTGAGAGGGAGCCCTACACCATTGGGGAATATGAGAAGAACCACTCAAACGTGGAGGAGAAACTGGATGACCTAAAGAAGCTGGTCACCATGTATCAGCCTTCCCAAAGCAGTTCCCGGGACTGCTTCAGGGTGCTTTTCTACCTCTACAGCCTGGAGAGTGACCTTGAGCGCCACACTTTCATAGAGGACGGCATCCTGGTGCCCGTTGTGAGCCGCATGGAAGATGAGTCGGAGGCTCCGCGTGGCGAAGGCGGGGAACTCAGCGCCCGTGAAAAGGAAATCCTTGTGGCCGTTGCCAAGGGAATGCTCAACAAGGAGATTGCCGATCTTTACAACATCTCCATCTACACCGTCATTTCCCACCGTAAGAACATAACCCGCAAAACCGGCATCAAAACCGTTGCCGGCCTTACTGTGTATGCCCTCCTTAACAACCTGATAGACATGAACTCAATAGAATAAGTTATGGACTACACTAAATTCATCAAATTCTATCCGGATTTCCCCATCAAGGGAGTGAACTTTGTTGACATCATCCCTTTCCTTCAGGACAAACAGCTCTTCAGGAGCCTTGTGGATGACCTTGCCGCAATGTGCGCCGCGCCAAACGTGGCCGCCCCCGAGGCCCGCGGTTTCCTCTTTGCCGCCCCAATGCTCTATAGCGCAGCAAATGTTCACAACGTGGTCCCTCTCCGTAAGAAAGGTAAG
>OMQK01000024.1:13537-24113 GCA_900313205.1 uncultured Bacteroidales bacterium
ATGAAAGAATACGGCCCGGACCACGTGTATTTCCGTAACAGTGACCTTGCTGCCAGTAAACCCACCGGTGACACCGTGGAAATAACCTTCTTTGACGACATCCTTGCAACCGGCGGCACCGCAAAGGGCCTCGCAGAAGGCCTTAATGCCCAGAAAGTCATTATCGGCGGCAAGGAATACACGGTGAAGGTGAAGGACTTTGTGTTCCTGGTAGAGATAGATGACCTCCCCGGCCGCGCCAAGCTGGAAGGGATCGCCCCCGTCAAATCACTTATTCACGTAACTGAAGGATGAGCCTGAAAGAGCGCATAATGCAGGAGGGCATTACCTTCGACGATGTCCTCCTGGTCCCCGCCTACTCCGAGGTCCTTCCCCGCGAGGTGTCCCTTAAGGGCCGATTCTCCCGTAATATCGGCCTTGAAAGCCCGTTTGCATCGGCCGCAATGGACACAGTCACGGAGGCACGGATGGCAATAGCCATGGCCCGGAAAGGCGGTATTGGCGTCATCCATAAGAATATGTCGGCGGAAAGGCAGGCCGATGAAGTGGCAAAGGTTAAGGCCGAAGGCCTCAAGGTTGCCGCCGGAGTGGGCATTACGGCCGATGTCCTTGACCGCGTTGAAAAGCTTGTGAAGGCCGGCGTTGACGCCATAGTCCTTGACTCCGCCCACGGCCACTCAAAGGGCGTCCTGGATGCCCTCAGGGCCGTAAAAGCCGCATTCCCCGCCCTTGACGTGGTGGTTGGCAACATTGCCACCGCCGCAGCCGCCAAAGACCTCATAGCAGCCGGCGCCGACGGCCTCAAGGTGGGAATCGGCCCCGGAAGCATCTGCACCACCCGCATAGTTGCCGGCGTTGGAATGCCCCAGCTCACGGCCATTGCCGACGTTGCGGCCGTTGCCGGAGACATCCCTGTTATTGCCGATGGCGGCCTCCGCTACTCAGGAGACGTTGTTAAAGCCCTTGCCGCCGGCGCTACCTGCGTGATGTGCGGCAGCATGTTCGCAGGAACCGACGAAGCCCCCGGAGAGGTTGAGGAAATTGATGGCATAAAGATGAAGGGTTATCGCGGAATGGGCTCCATAGATGCCATGGAGGCGGGAAGCGCAGACCGCTACTTCCAGAAAGGAGCCAAGAAACTGGTTCCGGAAGGCGTTGTGGCCCGTGTTCCGTACAAAGGCTCCGTAGAGGATGTCATCTTCCAGTTGGAAGGCGGCCTCCGCTCCGGAATGGGCTACTGCGGCGCCAGGGACCTTGACGCCCTGCACAAAGCCAAGTTTGTGAAAATCAGCCCCGCCACGGTGAAGGAAAACCATCCTCACGACGTGGCCATTGCCAAAAAAGCCCCCAATTATTGATGGATAAAATCATCATACTGGACTTTGGCTCCCAGGTGACGCAGCTCATAGGGCGGCGGCTGAGGGAGCTGAATGTTTTCTGCGAGATATACCCCTATAATAAGGTACCCGCGCTGGATGATTCCGTGAAGGGCATCATCCTTTCCGGCAGTCCGTGCTCAGTGAGGGATGCGAATGCGCCCAAGGCGGAGATCGCAACAGGTTGGATTCCCGTTCTTGGAATATGCTACGGGGCGCAGTATCTGGCGCATACCCGCGGGGGAAAGGTAGAGGCATCCAATACCCGTGAATACGGCCGTGCCATCCTCCGAAAGGTGGCCGATTCGCCTCTTCTGAAGGGCATAAGCCCGGAAACTCAGGTGTGGATGTCCCACGGAGACACCATCTCCAAACTGCCGGAAGGAGCGGAAGTCATAGCCTCCACGGCCGATGTGGAAAACGCCGCTTATCAGTTCATGGATGAGCCCACATTCGCCGTCCAGTTCCATCCGGAGGTGTATCACACCACGGAAGGATCAAAGATACTGGCCAATTTTGCACTGGATATATGCGGCTGCAAGGGAGACTGGACTCCGGATTCATTCATAGAGACAACGGTGGCGGAGCTCAAGGCCACCATCGGCCATGATAAAGTGATCCTTGGTCTAAGCGGCGGCGTGGATTCAACGGTTGCGGCCGTGCTGCTGAATAAAGCCATCGGCAATCAACTCACCTGCATCTTTGTGAACAACGGCCTCCTCCGCAAAAACGAGTTCGAGGACGTCCTTGCTTCCTATAAAGACATGGGCCTCAATGTGATAGGGGCCGATGCCGCCGCGGATTTCCTGGCGGCACTTAAGGGTGTAACGGAGCCGGAAGCCAAGCGCAAAGCTATCGGTCGGCTGTTTGTGGAAACCTTTGACAAATACGCCCGTCAGATTGACGGCGCCCGCTGGCTGGCGCAGGGGACCATTTATCCTGACGTGATTGAATCGGCCGGAATCCCCGGAATTGCCTCCAAGATCAAGAGCCACCATAACGTTGGCGGCTTGCCGGAACAGATGAACCTCAAGGTTGTTGAGCCGCTCAGGATGCTGTTCAAGGACGAGGTCCGCCGCGTTGGCCGTGCCCTCGGCATCAAGGAAGAATTGGTCTCCCGCCATCCCTTCCCCGGCCCGTCGCTGGCAATACGTATAATAGGAGAAGTCACGGAAGAAAAGCTGGCTGTCCTCAGGGAGGCCGATGACATCTTCATTCGCGGGCTCCGGGCTTACAACTGCGCCGGAATGGGCTTTCCATCGGCCTCAGACTTTCGTGAAATGGCCACAAACCTGTACGACGCCATCTGGCAGGCGGGCGTTATCCTGCTGCCGGTCAAAAGCGTCGGCGTGATGGGAGATGAGCGCACCTATGAGAACCCGGTGGCCCTCCGTGCCGTGGTTTCAACGGACGCAATGACGGCCGACTGGTTCCCCTTCCCGTACGATTTCCTGCGGGACGTTTCCAACGAGATTATAAGGAAGGTGCGCGGCGTGAATCGCGTAGTTTACGACATCTCCTCCAAACCCCCTTCTACCATTGAATGGGAGTGATTATTTCTTCTCCAGCGCAGCTTTTACCAGTGCTACAAACAGCGGATGCGGGTTCTCCGGAGTGCTCTTGTATTCCGGATGGAACTGTACGCCGATGAAGAAGGGATGGCCGGTGAGCTCCACCACCTCCACAAGGCCGGTGGAGGGGTTTGTGCCAGAAGCCACAAGACCGGCGGCGGCAAAATCGGCCGCATATTTTCCGTTGAACTCATAGCGGTGGCGGTGACGCTCGTGGATAAGTTCTGAGCCGTATATCTTGGCGGCCAGGGAGCCCGGCGCAAGCTTGCACTCATAGGCGCCAAGACGCATTGTGCCGCCTTTCAGCGTGGTCTTTTTCTGTTCCTCCATAAGGTCTATCACCGGATGGGTGGTCTTGGGGTTGAGCTCTGTTGAGGATGCATCGGCCCAGCCAATGACGTTACGGGCGTATTCCGCCACGCACATCTGCATTCCAAGGCAAATTCCAAGGAAAGGGATGCCGTTTTCACGCACGTACTTAATAGCGTGGATCTTTCCTTCCAGGCCGCGCTCCCCAAAGCCGGGGGCAACAAGGATGCCGTCCATTCCGGAAAGCGTGCCTGTCACATTATCGGCCGTTATGTCGTCGCTCAGGAATAGATGCACTTTCACCTTGCAGCGGCATGCTGCGCCGGCGTGCACAAAGGCCTCCTGAATGGACTTATAGGCGTCCTGAAGTGCCACATATTTGCCCACGAGGCCGATATTTACCTCCTGGGACGGATTCCGGAGATTCTCCAGGAACTCCTTCCATCGGCCCAGGTCCGGCTGGTTGAAATTCTCTATTCCAAGCTGGCGCACCACAAGGTCGTCCAGATGCTCCGCATGCATGTTCAGCGGCACCTGGTAGATGCTCCAGGCGTCCTGGCTCTCTATCACGTGACCGGGCTTGACATTGCAGAAAAGGGCAATTTTGCGCCTCAGCTCCGGCCCAAGGGGATGCTCCGTGCGGCATACAATCACATCCGGCATCACGCCCGCATGCTGGAGCTGCTGCACAGAGTGCTGGGTGGGTTTTGTCTTGATTTCCTTTGCGGCGCTCAGGTACGGCACCAGAGTAAGGTGGATGCACATGCAGTCGCCTTCGGGAAGCTCCCACTGCAACTGGCGCATGGCCTCAATGAAGGGGAGGCTTTCCATATCGCCAACCGTGCCGCCAACCTCCGTGATAATGACGTCATACTTGCCGGTCTGGCCAAGCAGGAGCATCCTGCGCTTGATTTCATCCGTGATATGGGGCACAATCTGGACGGTCTTTCCAAGGTATGCGCCCTCGCGTTCACGCGTAATTACGGTATAGTAAACGCGCCCGGTGGTGACGTTGTTGGCCTGGGAGGTGGGAACTCCCAGGAAACGCTCGTAATGGCCCAGATCAAGGTCGGTCTCGGCCCCGTCGTCGGTCACGTAGCATTCCCCGTGTTCGTAGGGATTGAGCGTTCCCGGATCTATATTGATGTACGGGTCAAATTTCTGGATTGTGACGCGAAGCCCGCGGGCTTGCAGAAGCTTTGCAAGCGAGGCTGCAATTATACCTTTACCCAGCGATGAAACCACGCCGCCGGTGATGAAAACGTATTTTGTACGAGCAGAACTTCCCATAATGATCAAAAAATCAATACGGGACTCAAAATTGGCTATTTTCTCCGGAATAATCAAGAAAAAACTGCATTTTTACGATTTGCAACATAGTTTTTACTTAATGCAACCGCGCGTATTGCATGCGCGAGGGGTGTTGACTATATTTGTGTTCGGCAAAATGGTAAGGAAATAACCACACTCGGCATATATGAAAAAACTGTTCGTTCTCTTATGCGTCGCTGCAATGGCTGCTGCCTGTGGCAATGAAAAATCGGCAGAACTGTATGTCCCCAAAAACACCGTTGAGTTTGCGGGCAATGCTTTCACCTCCTTCAGCCTTGGAGCAGACGTGAAGCTTTATACTTCGCAGAACCCGGATGTTTCCAAGGAATGGACCGTACAGGCGGTTATTCCCATCCGCAAGGAAGTTAAGGGCGCCATAGGAGGCCTTGCCATCAACCTCACCCCCCTGGATGAGCGCGGTATCCGTATCCGTGACAACTTTGTCCTTGAAGGTGAGGATCTTGACAACCTTGTTCCGGTGTATAATTCGGCCGACAATATTGAGCGCACAATCGTGTTCTCCGCGTCCCAGGACGGCGATAAGAAGTATTTCACCAAGAAGGATGCAGAAAAGCTCCTTGCCAGAACCAAGGGCGTGAGGATGGACTTCAACGTCACATCCGGCAACGGCACAGTTCAAACCGCATCGGCCCCAGTCAAGGAAGAGTTCCCCATGACCCTTGACGGCCTTTGCCGCAAATATGGTGTTTACGGCCTTCTGGCCCAATACGAGAGTGCTCTTCGCAACGATAATGACAAGCGCGTAAAACAGCTTGAAGACCAGCTCTGGAGCATTGAAAAGCGCGTAAAGAACGACGGCAGCGTCCCCTCCTGGCTCCGTGACCGCTTTGTAGATTACATTGAAGACCGGGAAGACGAGCTTGAAGACCGCTACGATTGATCCGCCCTATGAGAAAGATTATTTTTGCTGCTCTGGTGGCCCTGGGACTTGTGTCCTGTGCCAAAAAACCCGTGGAGATTTTACTGCCCAAGGCAACCATGGAGTTTGCCGGCAACGGTTTTGACAGCTTCTCACTTGGGGCCGATGTCCGCGTATATATGGCGGCGGACCAGGATAATCCCAAACAGTGGAACATTCTGGCTGCAGTGCCCGTACGCAAGGAAACAGATGCCATCATCACTGCACTGGATATGGAACTGGCCCTTCTGGACGAAAAGGGAATCCGTGTCCGTGACTCTTTCTCCCTTGTGGCGGAGGAAATGGAAAACTGGGTTCCCGTGTTCAACAGCGCTCCTGCAGTAGAAAAGACAATGGTCTTCTCTGTCCCCGGGGAAGGCGTCGGTAAGAAGCTCTTCCCTTATAAACAGGCAAAGGCCATGTTGGAAGCCGCCAAAGGAGGCCGACTCAGCATCAATGCAGAAACTTATAAGGAAGAACTGAAGCCTGAGGACGTGCCTTACACCGTTCCGTGGCTTTGCAAGAAAACAGGAGTCAACGGCCTTTTAAGCCAGTACAGGGCGGCCGTGAGGAAAAAAGACCTTCGCAAAGCCGGAGACATCGAGGCCAAGATTTACAAGATTGAAAAGGACATCAAGAACAATGACTATTATCCGGAAAACCTCCGCAAAAAGTTCATTGCCTATGTGGAAAACAAAATAGAAGATATTGACGACGGAAAATAGAAACTAATCACACTTAAAAATAATCATTTATGAAAAAACTCATTTTTGCTGCAGCAGCGGCTCTCCTGATGCTTATGAGCGTCAATGCAAACGCCCAGCTTTACTTTGGCGGTTCCGTGGCATTCTCCACCAGTTCTTTTGACGATGGACAGAATACCGCAAACTCCAAGACCAGCGGTACTTCCTTCAAGTTTATGCCGGAAGTCGGTTTCCGTATCAACGACCGTATGGCAGTTGGTGGAACAATCGGATATATGCACGGCATCGCAGCCCTCGGCTCTCTCGATCCCAATGATTACAAGGGCCTTCTCCTCGCCGCCGCAGGTGTCTCCGGTGACAGACTTTCTGCCAACAACAGTGTTGGTGTAAATGTGGGTGGACGTAAGATTGACGGTGTCCGTTTTGCACCTTACTTCCGTTTCTCCATTGTCAACAGCCGCCGTTTCGACCTCTTTGTAGATGGTGTCATCGGTTACAGCTCCATTAAACAGGAAAACCTCAACCAGGCTACAGGAGCTTGGGTACAGGGTCCCACCTATGGCCTTCTTGAGATTGGCGCACGTCCTGGCTTCCTCGTAAAGTTCGACGGCCACTTCTCCATTATGGCCCATATCGGCACCGCAGGTTTCCAGAACCTTACCCAGACCCAGATCAATGCCGACAACTCCAAGAGCACTACCACTGTTAGCCGTATAGGTCTTGACGTAGACTCCGCCAACATTATGCTTGGCTTCATCTACAGCCTGTAATAATTATATCGGCAAATAAAAAAGCCGTCCCGTTTGGGGCGGCTTTTTGTGTCTATTTGAGCCACTCGGAAGGGCTCATTCCGGTGATTTTCTTGAAGCTTCGGTAGAAGGAGGTGCGGTCCGTGAAACCGGCGGCGTCGGCAATCTCGGCCAGGGTCATTTCCGTGGTTTGCATCAGTTTCTTGGCGTATTCTATGCGCCAGCTGTTCACGTAGTCGGAGAAATTCTGCCCTGTAGTTTGATTGATGCTGGCCGACACATAGGACCGGTTTGAACCAACGGCCTCGGCCAGTTCCGCCACGGTAAGACCTTTGCTGCGGAAAATCTGCTTGAACTCCATCTGGCGGTGGATGCGGTCCATAATGGATGCGTAGGCCGATGCGTCTGAATTATCGGCCTTGGAGCGCGAGTCATCCACACGCACGTCCTCTACGGGAAGATCCGTCTTGTTGCCAAAATAGAAGATGGAGAACAGCAGGGCGCTGAAGAACAGGGCCGGCACGATGAGGCGTTCAGTAGCCATGAAATGGTCCCGGCCAAGGATGTTGACGGTGAAGGATCCCACAGAGGCCATGGCCAGAAGTATCAGGATGGCCAGAAGCGGGTCCAGACGCTTTTCTCCGGGGTTGGAGTAGAAGTTTTCTACGCTTTCGCGGAAGTTATAGAGGTCTATGAATGCCACAATGGTAGCGGCAATACTCACAACCGGGAAAAGGATCTGCACCGCAAGCTGGACCTCCAGGCTGCTGCGCACAACGCCCGTAAGTGAGATGACAAACATCACCACGGCCGGAACAAGCCACAGGAGGTTCCATCGGCCCGGCTTTTCCTTGCCCGTGAGACTCTTCACGTACATTGCGTAAAGGGGATACACGGAGAGGTTGCAGAGGTAGTAGAGGCTCTCTGAAAACAGGCTCTGCAAGCCGTTGAAATGCAGATAATGACAGAAATACAGCAGCGTTGCCGCAACGCCAAAGACGGCCAGCGCCCTGTGGGCACGGTCGGCACTGCGAAACTGCACAAACAGTATGGCGGTCCATACAAGACACACCATAAAGGGTAGCGTTGTGGCAAGCTGATACATTCCTAGCAGTACATTCCGCCGTTCACGGCAATTACCTGGCCTGTGACATAGGAAGAGAGGTCAGAAGCCAGATAAAGGGCTGTATTGGCAATCTCTTCCACGGTTGCGCCGCGTTTGAGGGGGATAAGCTTGATGAATTCATCCTTCACGGCCTGGGGCAGGACCTCCGTCATCTCAGTGATAACGTAGCCGGGAGCAATGGCATTTGCCCTCACTCCGCGGGGGCCCATCTCCTTTGCAACGGACTTTGCCATGGCAATGAGGCCGGCTTTTGAGGCCGAATAATTCACCTGGCCGGGGTTGCCGGTCTGGCCGGCGATGGAGGCCATGTTGATGATGCTGCCACCCTTCTGGCGTGCCATGATGGGTACAACGGCATGAAGGAAATTGAAGGCGCTCTTCATGTTCACATCTATGACGGCGTCCCACTGGGCCTCACTCATGCGCATTACAAGGCCGTCTTTGGTGATTCCGGCGTTGTTTACAAGGATATCCACGCGGCCGAATTCCTTCTCTATCTCTGCCACAACCTCCTGCGTGGCCTCGAAATCGGCCGCATTTGAGGCGTAAGCCTTGACCTTTACGCCAAGGGCTTCAAGTTCTTTTACTGTTTCCTCTGCGGCCTCGTTGATAACAAGGTCCGTGAATGCGATAGAAGCCCCTTCAGAGGCAAATTTGAGGGCAATGGCCTTGCCAATGCCGCGTGCAGCGCCCGTTACCAGGGCAACTTTTCCGTTTAACAGTCCCATAGTAGTCTTGTCATTCCCGGCCCAGACCGGGAATCTCTGTTATTTATGTTTTTTACCTTTTTCTATGGCCGATACAACCGTGATGGCCAGTGAACCCAGAATGCCAGCAGCAAGCGAACCAAGCAGCACGGCAATCTTGCCGGCGTCCCTCAGATGCTGGGTAAGTTCCGGGGTGATATTGGCCCCGCCAAAAGACAGGGTATCCACAAAGATGGACATTGTAAATCCTATACCGCCAAGGCAGGCCACTGCAAAGAGCATGGGCCAGGATGCCTTGGAGGGCATAGCACCAACCTTAAGCTTGATTGCAAGCCATGAGGCGAGGGTTATGCCGATAGGCTTTCCAAGCAGCAGTCCCAGGAATATGCCAAGGCCCACTCCGCCAAGGGCGGGGTTCCACTGGAATACGTTGAAGTAGGAGATGTCCGTTATTTCAACACCGGCATTTGCAAGGGCGAAGACCGGCATAATGAAGAAATTCACAACCGGATTAAGCCTGTGCTCAAGCCTGTAGGACGGGGGTATGGTTTTCTTGGTAAGGCCGCTGAGGTGCCTGAGGTAATACCTCTGGGGGCCGTTGGGGAAGGACTCGGAAGTGTGGACTTCCTCGCTTTCCACAAGACCTTCGTAGAGGATCTTTGCCCTGCGGTGGAATTTTGCCTTGTTGTAGCGGGCGTCCATGGGGATGAGGAGGGCAATCACAACACCGGTCATGGTGGCGTGGATGCCGCTGTAGTAGAACAGGAACCACACTATGATTGCCGGCACAATGTAGTAGGCTATGCGCTTTTCTCCAAGTTTCTTCTCAAGGAACACGAATAGGATCACAACCAGCGCAATGAACAGCAGCGGAAGATTGATATGCCCTCCGTAGAAGAAGGCCACCACAAGGATGGCAATGAGGTCATCGGCAATGGCAAGTGCCGTCAGGAAAACCTTCAGCGACACCGGGACCTTGTCTCCAAGTATGGACAGAATGCCGATAGCAAAGGCGATATCTGTTGCCGTAGGTATGCCCCAGCCGGAAGCGGCGGCAGTGCCGTGGTTCACAATGGCGTAAATGGTTGCAGGTACAATGACTCCGCCAAAAGCCGCAATCACGGGGAGGATGGCTTTCTTGAAGGAGGAAAGTTCCCCACACACAACCTCACGCTTGATTTCAAGGCCAACGGTGAAGAAGAAGATCACCATGAGGATGTCGTTGATGAACTTCTCCATGGTCATCCCGTGAGGGAAGTACCAGTCCAGAAGACCGTCCGGGGACGCTACATGGATGGTGAGTTCCGTATGCAGGAAACCGTGATAGAGGTGTTTTGTGAAGGGGAGATTTGCCAGGAGCATTGCAATCACCACGCATCCAAGCAGGATAACGCCGTTTGCCCAGGGCTGTTTTCTGAAGCTTTCCTGAGATATCTTGAAGTTACGAACTTCTTTGTTCCACCAGTGAATAGGAATTAGTGCCATAGTCTTTATTATCAGATCCTTCGTCGCTTTGCTCCTCAGGATGACAATTGTCATTCTGAGCGTAGCGAAGAATCTCTATCCAAATAGATATTTATGCTGAGTTTCGGTTAAAGTGTCAATCTCAATGCCCCAGTCGGAGAGTTTCCGGCGTGCAACGTCAAGGTCTACTTCCTTGGGGACAAGGTTAAGCTTCTGAGTGATGCTGCCCTTGTTATCGGCCAGATATTTTGCGCTCAGGGCCTGAAGTGCGAAGGACATGTCCATGATCTCCGCGGGGTGGCCGTCTCCGGCGGCAAGG
>OMQK01000321.1 GCA_900313205.1 uncultured Bacteroidales bacterium
CCCGGTAATACATATTCTTAATCTTCGCGACACGCACGGCATCACAAATGTTCCAAATATACACTACGGCTTGACCCAATAATGCGCAGCCCAACAAGGCGTCAGCTCCTCCGTCTCCTTTACACCGGCACGAACTACGACGAGTTCAAGCGTCTTTGCGGCGACAGGGTTCTGGCGCCGTATTTCTGTATGGGGTTCTCGATGCTGTCGGTTGACACGGGCGACGGGTTCGTGACTGTGAACGAGGGCGACACCATAGTCCTGGAAGATGACGGCACCCTGCGGATCGAGAGGTAGTGACTGTATATATCAATATAGGAACCCGAACATCCAGAGAGGCACCTGATTATCGTGGACGTATTCTATGTCGTCTTTGACCACAAACCCATTCTGGACATCTTCAATCTGTTTCTTTCCCTTCTTTCGACCTCCCACTTCGAAAGTCCTTCCATCGATTTCGAAGTCTGATACTGGAGATTCCAGCGTCTCGAACATTTGCTTTGTCCAGCAGAAGAAGATGGTCTCGCGACTGTTCCCGGTGTTGGGCTGTTCGCCGGAGAGGACATATGCCATATTGGAATTATGGAGGTAGAGTTTGTCCATCTTGCGGAGGATGGCATCGCCGTTTGCCTTCATTCGCAGGACCGAGACCAGCTCGGCCTTCTCCAGATACTCCAGGTATTTGGGCAGTTCATCACGGTCCAGCTCCAGATCCCTGGCCATATCTGAGAAATTGATTTTGACAGGGACGCTCTTGGAGATGTAGTACATGAATTTCTTGAGTTTCTGAGTGGCGGCGATGGTCATCTTGGCGTACTTAGGAATATCGACCTCGACGGTGGTATTGATGACCTGGCGCAGGCGGGTCTCAAATTCAGGCTCCAAGGAGAACGGATAGCAGCCTTTCTTCATGTAATCATCGAAATATTTGAGCGGGCGCTCCGGACCATAAGGGAAATCGACTTCCCCTTTCAGAACTTCCTCCAGGGTGGCGCTCTTCAAGGACCAACCATTGCGAAGGTTCAAGTATTCGCGGAAAGACCAGACCGGAAGATGGTATTCGATGACGCGGCGGCTCAGATCGGCTCCGCCTTCTTTCAGATCCAGCATGGAACTGCCGGAATAGACGACGTGCAGCAGCGGTAGACTGTCATAGATATTCTTGATCTCTCTGCTCCAATCCTGGTATTTGTGAATCTCATCTATGTACAGGTATTTGCCCCCGCGGGCGAAGAAAGCCTTCGCTGTTTCCAACAGAGTATGTGCGCTGAAATAAATATCATCGGCAACGACATAAAGGGACTCTTCCTTGATCCCTTGCTGCTTGATATGCTGCAGAATGAGGGTGGACTTTCCCACACCTTTCTGGCCCAGGATGCCAAGGATGCGAACGTCCCAGTTGATGGTATTATGCTGCCCCCGAAAGAAGTTCATGGGGGTGAGTTCCAGAAGTTGATAGAATTGGTCGTAAAGTGCTTGCATGGCGTGTTGCGGTATTGTTTCGGCACAAATATAATAAAACTGCGGGAAAATTCCCGCAATTTTTGCAAGAAGTTGCGGAGATGTTTCCGCAGGATGGCTCAAAAGTGAGATTAAATCAACCCATCAAACTTCGTCACCCGGGAGGGCCCGAGATGCCGCAAGCGCAGCGCCGCGGAATCTCGCTCTTTTTCTTTTCCTGCATTTGCAGAACTGAATGGAAAAAGCCATCTTTGCCTATACGTAAGAACTATGAAGAAAATCATTTTCACCTGGATGCTGATGCTTGTCACAGCCCTGGCCGTAAACGCCCAAAACCTGGTGGGCAAACAGTGGAACGACGACAACCAGGAGATTCCTTTCTACGTCGAATAGCGCATCTCTCTGACCACCCATGAAACGCTTCTGCAAGTTTGTCTCGGATTATATGGGCGTGCTGGTGCTGTTGTCGGCGCTGGCTGCCCTGCTTTTCCCCGACACGGTCGGCCACCTGAAGCCCCGGCTCATCAATCCGCTCCTGGGCGTCATCATGTTCGGCATGGGCCTGACCCTCAAGGCGGAAGATTTCAAGGTGGTGTTCAGCCGGCCCAAGG
>OMQK01000194.1 GCA_900313205.1 uncultured Bacteroidales bacterium
TCCTCAACCTGGGAGTATTCATACCCCCGGGAGAGACCGAACTTAATGAGCTTGAGACGGAACTGGGGGTCTCCCTCCAGGGTGCGAGCCTTGGCGGCAAGGAGGCGCTGGAGGCGGGCATCGGCCGATGACTCATCTATCTCCTCAAGGGCGGCCGTGATAACGGCATCAGAAACGCCCTTTGCGCGCAATTGAAAACGGATTTTCACAGGACCCCAGCCCTGCAGGGATGCTTTCTCGCGGGCAAAGGCCTGGGCATACCGGGCATCGTCCACATACCTGTCCCGGATGAGTTCCTCCACAAGACGGGCTGCTTCAGAGGCATCACCGTTAAGGTCCTTCAGGGCCTTGCGGTAGATATCGGCCCTGCAATACTCTGCCTTTGAGCAGAGGCGCTGAAGGCGGGAAAGGCTGCGGGAGTACTCCATGGGCTAGAACACGAAGCCAAGTGAGAGATAGGCACCCACCCTCTGGGTAAGGGAAGACCAGTGGAGTTGCAGCTTCAGGGGGCCGAAGATTGAATTGTAGGCGTAGCTGAGGCCCGCTCCGCTCACGAATTCGCCTTCTGCGAACTCATTGAACCCCACAAAGTCATAGCCAACGTTGCCCATCAGGGTGAAGTAATGGTTGTTCCCTACGCGCAGACGGGCGTCCAGGCGGGCAATAGCCAGGCAGTTGCGGCGGAACGCGGAATTCCCCAGGCCCACGAAGGGGATCTGCTGGTCTACGTATCGGCCCCACATATCACCGCCTATCACGTTAGCGTACTGGATGGGAATGTCGTCTCCAAAGAGGAAGCGCATACTTCCCTGAGGTATGAGGGCAAATCGGCCAAAGGACACAGGAACAGTGAAATCTGCGGCCATTGAGCCGAACAGGGCCGGTTCTCCTTCATAGATGACGCGCGTGAAGAGGTCTCCCCTGAATCCGGCCGACACACCCTTGGTGGGGAAATATGTATTGTCTAGGGTTTCAACACGGCCGTTCAGGAATGCTCCGGGGTAATCCTTGATATCCACCGGATACTGATAGTCTCCCTGAGTCCCGCTGGAGAGAACGTTGAGGACTTTGTGGAACTGGTTCTGGAAGCCAAGTTTCACGTCAAGGTTGGACCAGCGCATGTTGGACATATACAGTTCCTGGGTACCCTGGATGAAGGAAATGTTGAAGCGGTCGCTGCCTGAGAGGAAGCGGCTGCTGTTGGTGTAGCGCACAAAAGCCCTTGCGTTGAAAGTGGCAAAGATGGGGGCATTGTACGCGTAATGGAGTTCAGCATACGGGCTGGTGCTTATCCTGGCCGTGAAATCCAGTGAGTGGCCGCTCATTGCGTTGGTGTTTAGACCAACATTGAGGAGTATGCTCACAAGTTCCTGGGAATCAAGCCTTACGCCAAGGCCGAACTGGTGCATGGGACCCCTCTTGCAGATGATCCTTAACCTGTATGGCTCCTGGGTGCCGCGGAGTTCGTAGTTCACATAATCATACGCACCGCGGCCGAATATCTTTGCCACATCCTCCTCGATGACCCTCTTGTTAACAATGGAACCGGGCTTGATGTACATGCGGGAGCGGATGTAATCGGCCTCCTTTGTGGACACGCCCACAATGTCTATAGCCTCTATGACAACGGGATTATGCTCTATGTCAATGGCGTGCGGGGCCTGGATGGAGAAATGGGCCTTTCCAAGGACGCGGCGGAGGGAATCCAGCTGACGGGTTTTCTCTGCGGCTGCCTTGAAGCCCATCCAGTACATTGCATCCACAGCCTCCTCATTGAAGCTGAGCATGTTGTAGCCGGTAAGGTCCGGATGGATGGAAACGTCAAAGAGCGGCAGGCTGTATTCCCTGGCGTCGTTGGAGAAGAGGTCCATACTCTGCATGAGGATATCCCCAAGATTCTGGATCTTCTCGGCCGAAGGGCTGGCGCCGGCAAGGTCTATGCCGATGATAATATCGGCACCCATCCTCTTCACAAGGTTGGCAGGGTAGTTATTGCGCATGCCGCCGTCTACAAGGACCATCCCTTCCGTGCGCACCGGCACAAAGAGGCCCGGTATGGACATGGTTGAGCGGAGGGCGGTGTTGATGGAGCCGCTGTGCCAGATTTTTGCCCTGCTGGAAACCATGTCCGTAGCAACGCTCACAAAGGGTATGGGGAGCTTGGCAAAGTCCAGGGAATCGCTGTAGCCAACCGTCCTGGAAGTGAATATCTGATTTACGTTCTGGCCGTAGACAAATCCGGAAGGAAGGCTGCCGAGGAGGTTATTCTTGACCTCATCGGTAGTAGCGCCTATGTCGAATTTTCGGGGAAGACCGTCGCTGAGGGAGGCGTCTCCGGTTATGAAACGGCGGTAGTCGTCGGACTTATAATAGAACGGTATAGAGAGCAGGTATTTCTCCTTATAGCGCAGCCTTGAATAAGGGATGTATGACTTGTCCACCTTATCTGACATGGCCATGTCCCAGTCTGTGGTGCGGATGAGAGTTTCCAGTTCACTGGGGGTGTATCCAAGGGCATAAAGGCCGCCGATAAGGCCTCCTACGCTGGTTCCGGCAACCATATCAATGGGGAAATCGTACTTCTTCATATACTGGAGGGCGCCGATGGTTGCCGCACCCTTTGCCCCGCCTCCGGAAAGGACCAGGGCTACGGTGGGCCGGTGTTTCCGGATGGAATCCATACGGTGGCGCATCTGCTTCACAAAGGCTTCGTCGGAGGGACTGAGGCCGAAGGTTGAAGACGACGGTTCCGTGACAGGCAGCTCCTGAGCCACCGCCGTGAGGACAGAGGCAAAGGCCGATACCAATATGAAAAGAAGCTTTTTCATCCGTTGTTGTGTTTTCCGGCAAGAAGGCCGCAGGCCGCAAAGATGTCCTCTCCCCTGGAGGCGCGGATGGTTGCGGTAAGGCCGCCCTCCGTGAGCATGTCGCGGAACTCCTCCATTGCACGGGCCGATGCCGGGCCGTACGGGAAATCCGGGATGCGGTGGAAGCGGATAAGGTTCACGCGGCACTCAAGACCCCGCAAGAGCCTTACCAGGGCCTCTGCATGGCGGGGAGAGTTGTTCCAGCCTTCAAAGACGGTGTATTCAAAACTCACGCGGCGCTGTCCGGTGAAATCGTAGGTTTTTATTAAGCGGATAACCTCCGATGCTGTCCAGGCCTTCTGGACGGGCATCATCTCAAGGCGCTCCTCAGGGAAGGGGTTGTGAAGGCTCACGGCAAGGTGGCACTTACACTCGTCCAGGAATTTCCTCAGGTTTGGAATGACGCCGATGGTGCTCAGTGTGATGCGCTTTGGACTCCAGGCCAGGCCCCAATCGGCCGTAAGTACCGTGATTACCCTTTTCACTTCTTCCCAGTTGTCAAGGGGCTCTCCCATACCCATGAAGACGGTGTTTGTGAGCTCCCCTGCCTCTTCAATAGCGAAGTACTGTGACAGGATATCTGCGGCGCTGAGGTTTCCGTGGAAGCCCTGACGGCCGGTCATGCAGAACTTGCAGCCCATCTTGCAGCCTGCCTGGGAACTGACGCAGAGGGTTTTGCGGTCTGCATCCGGGATCATCACGGCTTCAACCGCATTAGTGGGATCACCGGCCACCGGAAACAGGTACTTCTTTGTTCCATCGGCCGATACCT
>OMQK01000056.1 GCA_900313205.1 uncultured Bacteroidales bacterium
GGGGGCCGCACCTTTGAGTATATGGGCGAAGACCCCTATCTTGCCGCCCAGATGGTTGTACCTTATGTGAAGGGAGTCCAAAAGAACGGGGTTGCCGCATGCGTAAAGCACTTTGCCGTGAACAACCAGGAGATGAGGCGCACCGCCACCAACTCCGTTGTGGACGACCGTACAATGTATGAGATCTATCTCCCGGCCTTCAAGGCTGCCGTGAAGGAAGGAGGCGCCTGGGCCATAATGGGCTCCTACAACCTATGGAACGGGGAATTCAACTGCCATAACCACCGGCTCCTCAACGATATCCTGAAGGGAGAATGGGGCTTTGACGGGGTGGTGATAAGCGACTGGGGCGGATGCCGTGAAGACGATGCCGCCATCACAGGGGGCCTTGACATTGAGATGGGCACCTGGACAAATGGCCTTAGGGGCGCAGCCTCCAACGGCTATGATGAGTACCACCTGGCAAATCCTTATCTGGAGCGTCTGAGGGACGGAAGGGCCACGGAAGAAGTGCTCAATGACAAAGTTCGCCGCATACTCAGAACAGTTTACCGCACTTCCATGAGCGACACCCCGCATTACGGCAGTTTCACTTCCCCGGAGCATTTCCAGGCCGCCCGTGACATTGCGGCCGACGGCATTGTGCTCCTGAAAAACGGGGGCGCCCTGCCGCTTGACTCTTCCGTCATTCCCGGCTCTGACCGGGAATCTCTCCCCCGTATCCTCCTCGTTGGCGAAAACGCTTACAAGATGATGGTGGTGGGCGGCGGCAGTTCCAACCTGAAGACAAAATACGAGGTCATTCCTCTGGAAGCCCTGAGGGAGGCATTTGACGGAAAGGCCGATGTAATGTGGGAACGCGGATACGTTGGAGACACCACAACCGTTTACAACAGGGTTGTGACCGGGCAGGTCCTGAAAGAATCCCGCAGCCCCCAAGAACTCCTACAGGATGCTGTGAGTGCCGCAAAAGAGGCCGATTACGTGATCTATATCGGCGGCCTCAACAAGAGTTTCTACCAGGACAACGAGGGCACAGACCGCTTTGACATCACCCTCCCCTACTGCCAGAATGAACTGATTGACGCCCTGGCTGAAGTAACCCCGAATCTTGTCGTTGTAAATATCTCAGGCTCCCCCGTGGCCATGCCCTGGGCCGGGAAAGTAAACGCCATAGTCCAGGCCTGGTATGGCGGCTCCGAAAGCGGACACGCCCTTGCCGATGTCCTCACCGGAAAGGTTAACCCTTCCGGAAAACTGCCTTTCACCATGCCTCTGGCAACGGCCGACGGTCCCCTGAAGTCTCCCCGCCAGTATCCGGGCGTCCAGGAAGAAGGCAAGGAGTGGTGGCAGGAGTACTACACTGAAGGCATCTTCGTTGGTTACCGCTGGTACGACACAAATGGCATTGCCGTTCAGTATCCCTTCGGCCATGGTCTGAGCTATACCAGCTTTGAGATTTCGGACGCCAAGGTCAAGCGCAGCGGCAAGGGTTTCAAAGTATCGGCCACGCTCAAAAATACCGGAGACATCCCCGGTGCAGAGGTTGTGCAACTTTATATTGCCGATACTGAAGCTTCAGTGGAACGCCCGTCAAAGGAGCTGAAAGGCTTTGAGAAAGTTTATCTGGAGCCTGGGGAGAGCCGCCGTCTGGAATTCAGTATCGACCCTGACGCACTCAGTTTCTTTGATGCCGATGCCCACCGGTGGGTTGCCGAACCAGGCGAATTCCACGCGCTCCTGGGCACCTCTTCGGCCGATATCCGGGCCGATATCCCTTTTAAGCTGTAGGATGACTCTGGAACTTCATCACCCGCTGGACGGCTATTATCAAGGCACCCGCTTTGACAGGAGTGGAGTGTTCAAGTCCCTTGTGTTCAAAGGAGTGGAGATGTGCGGAGAATGGTTCCAGAAGTACAGTCCCACAATGCACGATGCCGTCCTTGGCCCCGCAGAGGAGTTTTCGCCCGTCATTCCCGGTCCTTCCTCCGTCATTCCCGGCCCCGACCGGGAATCTCGTATCATCCTGAAACCCGGCGTTGGCCTTCTTGACACAGGCCTTGAACCCTATGACCGCTTCAAACTCTATAAGATCCTTGATCCGGGCCTGTGGGAAGTGGACGGAATGCGCTTCAGGCATATCCTGAAGGGCTATTATGACTACATCAAGGAGATTGTGGTTACAGGAGAAAACAGTTTCCGGATAAGCCATAAGTTTGAGGCCCATATCCCCTTCGACGGAGACGTATACAACCACAACTTCTTCACAATGGGGAAGATGGAGATCGGCCCGTCCCGTAAGATTGATTTCCCCTTCAGGCCGGAAGGAATCTGGCGTGCAGAATATGATTCCGTGGGCTTCACAGACTCGGGAATCCGCTTCTCAAGGGCCCTGAAGGAGGGTGAATCCGTGTACACCGGAGACATCCATGAGGCCGGGAAAGAAGGTATGCCATATGAGATGACTGTCTCCGAAGGCCCTCTGAGTGTTCACATCAAAGGCGATGTTCCCGTTTTCAAGACAGTCCTCTGGGCAAACCATCGCATCGCGTGCCTTGAGCCCTATAACAAGGTCAGTCTTGCCCCCGGGCAGGCTTTTTGCTGGAGTATTGAATATACATTGGAAGGCTAACTAATACAAGAAATCCCAACAAAGTGTGATTTTTCTTGTTTTTTAGCATTTCCTTTTGTATTTTTGCATGGAAATCACAATATATTGTGACAAATGAGAGCAATCGGAACACAGATAAAGGAAAGGAGAAGACTCCTTAAAGTAACCCAGAGACAACTTGCCGATCTATCCGGTGTGGGCATCAATACCCTTACCAAAATAGAAAGGAACGAGGCCAATCCCACCCTGGACATCCTTCAAAAAATTCTGGATACTCTAGGGCTGGAATTGAGCATAACTGTCAAAAAGATGAATGAATAATGAGAGCCGCACTCATATACAATAATGGCCGCCTGGCAGGCTCTATCAAGGAAGTCAGCCCCTCAGAGTATGTCTTTACCTATGACGGGGATTACTTCAAGGATGAACACGCCCCGGCCATCAGCCTTACTCTGCCTAAGTCCAGACAGGAATTCACTTCACCATCACTATTTCCATTTTTTGCGAATATGTTGTCCGAGGGGCATAACCGCACAGTGCAAGCCCGCATCCATAAATTGGATGAGACGGATGATTTTGGTATTCTCCTTGCCACGGCTCAAACCGACACCCCCGGAGCCATCACTATCAAGCCCCTGTAGATGACACCCTTTTCTTCATACAGCATTTCTATTCTCAGGCACCTGACCGGCGGCATACCGGTATCGCCTATCCTGCCCTTCCAAAGCCAGGACGCCGACATAATACGCCTGAATGAGAACAGGGGGAGAATATCGCTTTCCGGTGCACAGAGCAAGTATTCCGTATGCATTAAAGACGGAAAGTTCACGCTCACTGAAGAATGGGAGCAGGGGACGTTCATCCTGAAGCCGATGCTCTCCGATTTTTCATTCAAGGCCGAGAGTCCAGCCAACGAGCATCTCACAATGCAGATTGCCCACAAGGTCTTTCAGATTGATACTGCGGCCAACGCACTCTGCTTCTTTGAAAACGGAGATCCCGCCTATATTACCCGCCGATACGACGTTGCCGCCGACGGAAGCAAGATTCAGCAGGAGGATTTTGCCTCGCTGGGAGGAATAACTGCCGATACCTATGGCAAGGACTACAAGTACACAGCACTAAGTTATGAGGATATCGGCCTTCTTATCAGGAAATATCTCCCGGCCTGGCGGGTTGAGATGGTAAAATTCTTTGACCTCATCCTGTTTAACTTCCTGTTCTCAAACGGAGATGCTCACCTTAAAAACTTCTCCGTTCTGATGACTCCTGGCGGAGACTACCGGCTTTCTCCTGCCTACGACCTTATTGACACGCGCATCCATCTGCCCGACGACAGCATTTTTGCCCTTCAGAAAGGTCTATTTGCCGATGGACGTTCCTTCCCACTTGGAGTTGACAACAAGGCGTTCAAGGAATTCGGCCTGTGCCTGGGACTGCCTGAAAAAGTAGTGGGAAAGGAACTGGACCGCTTCTGCGATGACTATCCGGCCGTGGAAACTATGGTCAGGGAGTCATACCTGTCCGATGAAGCCAAAGAGCATTACTATCAGCACTATCACACAAGACTTGTATCTTTCCTGAGAGCATAACTATGAATAGGATCCTTACCGCCATACTGGCAGCCCTCATATCGGCCCAAGCATTTTCACAGTACAAAGAACTACCACTTGGTTCCATAAAGGCCGATGGCTGGTTGCTGGAGCAACTTCAGCGCCAGGCAAATGGCCTCACAGGCCATCTGGACGAGGTTTACCCGGAGGTGATGGGCCCTTCAAACGCATGGCTTGGCGGTGACGGAGACGCATGGGAAAGGGGCCCATACTGGATAGACGGGCTGCTTCCACTTGGGTACATCCTTGATGACAAAGCCCTCATAGAAAAGGCCAAAGTGTGGGTGGAAGCAATCCTTTCTTCACAGCAGGAAAACGGAAATATCGGCCCGGCTCAGGACCATCCATATGTATACGGCCTCCAGCGCGGGAAGGCGCAGGACTGGTGGCCGAGGATGGTGGCTCTGAAGATTCTCAGGCAGTATTATTCCGCAATGGGAGACCAAAGAGTCATTGACTGCCTGAACAAGTATTTCAGATACCAACTTGCCACCCTTCCGGAAAAGCCGCTTGACTACTGGTCCGGCTGGGCCCAGGAGCGCGGGGCCGATAACCTTGAGGTTGTAATGTGGCTCCACGGGATTACCCGTGAGGACTGGCTCCTTGAACTTGCCGACCTTCTTCATTCACAGACAAGGGACTGGGCAAGTCTTTTCAGGGAAGGAGACTTCTGGGGGCCGCAGGGCAGCATCCACACCGTAAACCTCGCCCAGGGTTTCAAGGCTCCCGTCGTGTGGTGGACATATAGCAACTGGGACGGTGACCTGGCGGCCCCTAGTCACGGCCTGGAGATCCTCCGCCGCACCGCCGGCTTCCCCATCGGACTCTGGGCCGGCGACGAACAGTTACAGGCCGGAGCCCCCACCCGCGGCAGCGAACTCTGCGCCGCCGTGGAGATGATGTTCTCCCTGGAGGAGATGCTTCGCCTGAGTGGAGACATCACCTATGCCGATTACCTTGAGCGCATAGCCTTCAACGCCCTCCCCACGCAGGTTACTGACGACTACTCCGCCAAGCAGTACTACCAGCAGGTGAACCAGGTGGCCTGCACCCGTGAAAACCGATCCTTCTCAACGCCCCACTACGGGACGGACACAATGTTCGGCACACTTAACGGCTACCCCTGCTGCGTTTCAAATATGCATCAGGGCTGGCCAAAATTCACACAGAACCTCTGGTACGCCACAGAGGATTACGGCCTTGCGGCACTTGTTTACTCCCCCTGCCACGTAAACGCCACCGTTGCCGGCGGAATCCCCGTAACCATCACGGAAACAACTGATTATCCCTTCCGTGAAAGAGTTACCATGAAAGTAAAATTCACCGGCGGAATCAAGAAAACCAAGTTCCCCCTCACCATAAGGGTTCCCGCCTGGAGTAAGGGCGGCACCGTAACCATCAACGGCGTGAAGCAGGATCTCCGCGCCGGTGCCGGGCTGTTCAAGATAAACAGGGTATGGAGCAGCGGAGACGTCATAACAATAGATTTCAAGGCCGAAACAGAAACTGAGGAGTGGTACGGCGGCGCCTGGACCATTGTCCGCGGCCCCCTTGTGTACGCCCTCAGGATGGAAGAGAACTGGCAGTGGAAGGAATTCTCCGGAGAGGACCGCTGGTTTGGTTCCAGAGCCTGGGAAGTCACCTCCCCCACCCCCTGGAACTACTGCCTTATGAGGGATTCCTTCAAGGCCGATGACTGTGAAGTTACTCTCTCCAAGACCGTAGCCTCTTACCCCTGGAACCTTGAATCCGCTCCCGTCACCATCACCGTCCCAGCCCGTGAACTCCCGGACTGGAAGGTTCCTGACAGTGTGGCCTTCTGGACAGAAGAAGGTTATGAAGTTGGCCCTGAAACCCGTATTGAACTGATTCCGTACGGCTGCACCACCCTCCGCATTACGGAATTCCCCACACGCATCATCCCCTGGGACCTTGAACTGAGGAAATAGTCCTGCAGGTGCTTTTTTCCGAATAATTATTGCATAATACGATTTTTATTCCTACTTTTGCACCACAGTACACCACAGTAAAGATGACCAAAGCCAGCAAATGGTACAAGTGGGAGGTGCTGGCCCTGCTCTGGGTTGCATACCTCCTGAACCAGGGAGACCGCCAGGTCTTCAATTCCGTTCTGCCCCTCATAAGGGACAGCCTCAGCCTTACAGATACTTCAGTAAGCCTAATTGCGGTATTCTTCAACCTCTTCTACGCCGCCATGGTTCCCATCGGCGGATGGATGGGAGACCGCTTTTCCAGAAAATGGGTAACCACTCTCAGTATCCTTTTCTGGAGCGTTGCCACAATGTTCACCGGCCTTGCAAACGGCGTGTTCCTACTCATACTCACCCGTTCCATCGCTACCGGCGGCGGGGAGGCCTTCTTCGGGCCCGCCAACTACTCCCTCCTGGGCCAGTACCACACTTACACCCGCGCAAGGGCAATGTCCATTCACCAGACCTCCTATTACGTTGGAGTAATCCTTGCCGGATGGCTTGCAGGATACATCGGAGACCACCTTGGCTGGCAGTACGCCTTCTACATATTCGGCGGCGCGGGAGTCGTTTGGGCCATTGTCATGGCACTGCGACTGAAAGACCTTCCAAGAAATGAGACTCCCGGTCAGGCCGGGAGTGACGTGAAGGTATCTATCTTGGACGGATTCAGGACGGTGTTCACAACGCCAACGGCGCTGATGGTAACAATTGGGTTCTGCGGGTTCATCTTCGTGATTACGGGATATATGACCTGGGTTCCCACGTTCCTCCAGGAGAACTTTGGCCAGACGGGGGCCCAGGCGGGACTTCATTCAATGCTCTGGACCTATGTGGCGGCGTTTGTGGGAGTGCTCCTTGCCGGAACGCTCAGTGACAAATGGGCGACAAAGGATCCCAGGAAGCGGATGGTAATCCAGGGCGCCGGGCTCATCCTTGGGGCGGCGTTCCTGCCGTTTATGGGAACAGCAAAAACAATCTGGCTCCTGTACCTCTGCTTTGCAGGCTGGGGCTTTTTCAGGGCATTCTTCGATGCCAATATCTACGCCGCGCTTTACGACGTAACCCCGGAGCACCTTCACGCAAGCTGCTCCAGCGCAATGATTATGACAGGCTTCGCCGTTGGCGCAACGGCCCCCTACATACTTGCCCTCATAAAGGAGGCTACGGGCAGCCTCAACGCCACTTTCCCCATCCTTGGCGTGATCTGGTTCATCTGCGGCCTGGCGTGCCTTTGGGTAAGTTACAAATACTACAACAAAGACCACAATAAATTATATGAACGCTAACGAGAAAAACCGTAAACCCAAGGCGGGACTGCTTCTTATAGCCTCTCCCAGGTTCAAGAACCTCAACGGTCCAAAGCGCGGCACCTACGGGGAGCGCAAGGAAGTAGCTGTGAAGGAGATAAAGGCCACCCTCAGTTTCCTGGATCTTGTAGACCCGGGGATTGTCTATGAAAGGGAGCACGCTGAGAAGGCCATTGACCTCTTCTTCAAGGAAAAGGTAGACTTTGTCTATGCCGAATTCCTTTCCTGGAGCGAGGATTTCGCCTGGATCCGCTTCCTAAGGGACTGCCCGGACATTCCAATAATCTTCTGCAACGTTGCCAAGCCCAGGATGACTTTTGAGACCACACTTGACGAGGACGACTTTGTGGATTACCTCTGCGCAGGCACACTTGTGGGTTCCCTGGAGGCTTCCGGAAGCATAAAGCGAGTTCCACGTAAGGGTGTCAAGACCGTTATGGGCACCCGCGAGGACATTACGGACAAGGTAAGGATCTTTGCCGATGCAGCCCGCGCCCGTGCCATCCTCCGCCGCTCCAACGTGGGCCTTATGGCCAATATGAACGAGGCTATGTGGAGCACCTACTTTGACAATTATGACCTCTTCACCAAAATCGGCCCGGAAATCCATTACCTGCCCTACAGTGACTACGGAACGGAAATCGAGAACCTTACGGACGAGGAAGTGGATACGTATGCGCACAACCTCACGTCACGCTACAAGATGATGGAGGATGTGGAGTATGACAAGCTCATAGGCTGCGTGAAAGCTACCCTTGCCATCAAGAAAATGGCCCAGAAAAGCGACATAGACTGCTTCGTGTACAACGACATAGACCAGGCCACTTTCCGCACCGCCGGCTGCCGCGCAGGCTTCTACCCCCAGTGGTTCAACGAAAATGTGAGCGTACTGGTCCCTGAGGCCGATATCGGCGCTGGCCTTATCACCTACATTCTCAAACTCATCACCGGAAAGCACGTCAATTTCATTGAGCCTTTCCATATTGAGGATGATTACGGCACCTTTGCAGGCGGCCACGCAGGCCCCAACGACCACAACGACCCTGCCTGGCAGGACAACGTGATCATTTCCCGTGACGTCCGCTTTGCCAAGACCTCCTGGAAGTATGCCGGAGCGCCCTTTGCCTGGTACCGCATAAGCCCCGGTCTCAAGACCGTGGCGGGCCTCTACGAGGAAGACGGCAAGTATAAGCTCATCACTTTCCTTGCCACCAGCCTCTCTGAAAAAGAAACTCCCCAGAGTACAAAGAAACACCTTCTGGCCACCTATACCCACACCATCTTCAAGCCGGAAGTCCCTGTAAAACGGCTATGGGAGGAAGTCCTGAGGATTGGCGCCACCCAGCACTACGCCATTGTGGACGGAGACTGCCGCGCGCAGCTGGAGGACCTTGCGGAAATAATGGGATTTGATTTTTACAGCATAAAGTAGTATGTCATTCATGTACAACCCGTTCCCCTTTCACGACCCAAAACCCGTGAACAGGCCGGAACTGAGCGAAAAGACCATAGAATCCATCACCGGCGGCGGCACCCAGGTGGTTGCCAAGAAATTTATCACCGCCATTGCCGATAAAGTGCGCGCAGAAGGAGCAATTGTGGCTTTTGACGGCTACACAACCACCAAGTGGGACCTAATGGTGAGTCTCCTTGCCCGCGAGTGCAACGTATTTGATTTCAACATAGAGTTCGTGGACTCCGCCTCACGCACCTTCAAAAGCGGAGATGAAATTGACTCCATCATAGATCCCCTACTTATCTGGGACAAGAAGATAGACCCCACACTCCTTTATGGAAAGGTTTATCGCGGAGGGTATATCGGCCTTATGGACCCTGA
>OMQK01000201.1 GCA_900313205.1 uncultured Bacteroidales bacterium
GTTAAGGCCAAGGTTCTCCTCACTCACCTCCTCTATCCAGTCGGGGGTTGAGGTAATATGGTACTCAAGGGTGCTCACCACTTCCACATCAAGGGTCCCGGTGTTATACATAATGGTTGCGGCGGGTGTCACGATACGGAAATCCGGGCCGTTGACGGGACGGATGAGAAATCCGGATTTTCTGGCCGATATAAGGACGCTTGTCATACCCTCATCCATACTGAGGATATAGGCGGACCTTACGGCGTTGGCAGACAGAGAAGAACTCCAGTAAGAGGCATCCTGGGCGCCTTTTACGCAGGGAAGGAAGATGGAGTTGCCGTTACGGAGACTCTTCACCTCATAGCCGGAGATGCCGCCTGACTCAGTCCAGGTCCAGGAGCAGTTTGAGGAACTGCGGAGTTCCTCCCATTCCTGATTTGTGGGCATGCGCCAGTACCCGCCAAGCGCCGCTACCGCAGCATCGTCCTCGGGGTCTATGACAAGTTTACCGTCTTTCTCGTTATACTTTTCCATAGTGTTCCCCCAGAGGTAATTCTCCCAGGAGAAACTCTCCTTGGAGTTTTTTTCGGCCCAGGCGAACCTTCCGCCGGCATCGGCGGGAGCAACGGCCTCAAGGTTCTTGGAGGCCCATTTTACGGAAAGGCCAAGATCAACTGTCTGAAGGTCTTCGGGAGTGAAGGAAACTTCTTCACCCGGCTTGTTGTCGTCAACTTTCCCGGAAGGGGTGTCATCTTCCGCGGCGGGCGTTTCCTGAGGGGCTTTTGTGCAGGCGCTGATGGCAATCGCAAGGCATATGCCTGCAACCGGCAGCATTCTAGTTAGTCTTCTCATACTCATACTCATATTCAACCGTTTCATTTGTTCCCAGCCGGAGGGCGTTCACAACCTTTCCGGCTTCAAGGATATACACTACTAAATAAGGATTTTCAATATCGGGGACCGCGGAAGAGAATACCACCATCCCTTCGTCCCCTTCTTCAAGGGAGCCAAGCGCGCGGCCGCCGGTTCCGGGCTCAAGGAAGCCCCTGAGGACCGCCCTGCAACTATAACCGGGGCCGTACCCGGCCTGATACGCCACGCCTATGTTGTCCTGGACCCAGGCTGCAACCGCCGTATAGGAAGCCTCCTTCACGGCTTTCACGTATACTTCCAGTTTAAGTATGCCGCCCTCCACCTCCGACTTTGCGGAAATGCCGCAGGGATGCTCCTCCAGGGCTTTGTCAAGGTACTCGACTATCCTTGCGGGGTCCTGCCCGCCAAAAATGGTGGAGTGGTCAAGGTCAAGGACAAGGGAGGGATAATCCGTAACGGAAAAGGCCGATGCAAGGGGCGCGGACTCCGCCATGGAAAGTTCGTCCATACAGTGAACCGCCAACGGGATTATCCTTCCGGGCCGGAGGGCCGATGCATCTTCTATGGCCTGGGACATATTGGGGCAGTACTGACACCAGGTGGCAGTAAAGCCAAGGGCAATGACGCGGCGGTAGAACACCGTCCCGTCATAGGCGCCGCGGGGTTCATCGGTATTATCGGCAATACCGGGATCAAACTCCTCCGGATCCTCTTTCTGGCCTACACAGGAAAAAAGAGGGAACAGAGCCGTCAGAAGCAGTATTCTCAGCCACTTTCTCATTGTCTTGACACCTTTAATATATGCCTTAGATTCTTAATCTGGGACACAACCTTGTCCAGTTCCAGATTTGAGGGAACAGATAGCTTCAGCGCAACCTCATAGGTGCCGTTGCGGGGATTGTCCGTGACGGTGAATGAGCGGATGCTGGCCTTGAACTGGCCTATCACTTCAAGGATGCGGCCGGATGCGCTTTCTTCATCGGCAATCACCTTAAGGGCAACCTGAAAACTGCCGCTTGAGGGGGTATCGGCCCATTTTACCTTCTGTATACGGTAGGGGTAGAGCTCCAGCAGACGCGCGGCGTTGGGGCATGTAATGCGGTGGATCTTGATGCCGTCAGTGCGGGTGACAAAGCCAAATACGTCGTCTCCAAAAACCGGGTTGCAGCACTTTGACATCCTGTAATCCAGACCCTTGACATTTTTGGCGTTCAGAACCAGTATATCATCCTTTAACTCATAGTGGCGGGCGGCTTTGGCCGATGCCTGCACGGCTTCCGCAGCCTCGACGGAGGCGGCGTGACGGGCTTCCTCGCCAAGGATGTAGTCCTTTATAACGTTCACGTCCAGGGTTCCGGCGCCTATTGCAGCATAGAAGGCCGTAAGAGTGGGATAATTGTTCTTTTTACGGAACTCCGTAAGCATATCGTCCGGAAGCTCCAGCTTCCAGTTCTTGAGGCGGCGTTCAAGGAGTTCCTTGCCATCCACGGCACGGGTTTGCTCCTGGAGGGCAAGGGCCTGTTTAACCTTTGAACGGGCTTTTGAACTCACAACCCAGTTCATCCAGTCCGGCGTGGGGCGCTGGTTCCTTGATGTCTGGATTTCCACCACGTCTCCGGTAGAGAGCTTCTCACGGATTGATACGGCCTTGCCGTTAACCTTTGCGCCTACGCAGTGGGAGCCTATATTGGTATGGATGCCAAAGGCAAAGTCAAGGACGGTTGCCCCGGCAGTGAGGATCCTCAGCTCACCGGTGGGGGTGAACACGAATATCTCTTTTGAAGGAGGCTGAGGGAGGTCCTCTGTGTCGTCGTCGGGGTGCTCCAGGGCATAGCGGACATTGGAGAGCCATTTATCCAGGCTTTCCTCTCGCTTGATTCCCTTATAGGCCCAGTGCGAAGCAAAGCCGTTTTCGGCCATATCGTCCATGCGCTGTGTGCGTATCTGGACCTCTATGAAAGCACCTTCACGGTTTTTAACGGTAATATGGAGGCTTTCGTAACCATTGGGTTTAGGGTTGGTGACCCAGTCCCTCAGGCGCTTGGTATCCTGCTCATATTCCTCCGTCACAAAGCCGAAAACTTTCCAGCAAAGTTCCTTCTCCAGCACATGGTTCTCACCGTCGCACTCTATGATAAAGCGCATGGCAAAAACGTCGTAGACGCCTTCAAAGGTCACTTTCTGCTTGCACATCTTCTGCCAGATGGAATAGGCCGATTTTGTGCGCACCTTGAGCTTATACTTGATTCCGGCGCCGTCAAGTTTACCCTTTAGCGGTTCTATGAATTCCTGCATGAGCTTCTCACGGTCCTTCTCCCCTGCCTTAAGCTTATTTGTGATAAGGCGGTACTGCTCAGGCTCTGCATAATTCAAGTAGATATCCTCCATCTCGCGCTTCATCTTGTACAGGCCAAGCTGATGGGCAAGAGGAATATAGAGAAGAAGGGTCTCCAGGATCTTCTGCTCCCTGTTACCCTTTGGGAACATCCTGAGGCTACGCATCACCTCAAGGCGGTCGGCCAGCTTTAGGACAGTCACGCGGGGATCACGGGAGTACTGGATGATGAGTTTCTTGTAGTTCTCCGCCTCAAGGCGCGTGTCCTTGGGCTTGATTGTGGATATCTTGTTAAGGCCGTCAACAAGGGTGCATATGGAAGCGCCCCAGTCCGTCTCCTTCACCTCATATCCGGCAATACGGCTGGCCTCATGGAGATATACGGCG
>OMQK01000053.1 GCA_900313205.1 uncultured Bacteroidales bacterium
TTCTTCCCGCCGCGCATCGAGGTGATTCGCACGTTGTCAGTCAGACCGGCCCACTCAGCAATTTTCTTGATATTGTCGTTGATGTTCTGGTCGGAAAGATGCGGGATATCGTAGTTGTACTTCTGCAGGATCTGCAGCAGCTCCGTCGAGCAAGGGATGGCCACCTTCGCACCGGTCTTCTTCTGGAGAATATTGATGACCCGGACTTCCCGTTTCACAATCTTCTCGATGGTTTTTCCGGGATGCTCCGGATCCGGCTCGTCAACAATCATACGCTTGGTATAAGTCTCGATATCCTCCGGACGGATATTGTTGTAATCCGACACCCGCTGCGCAGTCCACACACCCACCATGAAGATATCCCTGGCCAGGTCATACCCATAGGTCTTGTCACTGAGGTCAACCGCCTTGATTTTGTCCAGATCCTCTCGTGTCAGGTAAATACTGTCCACGTCCACACGGGTCCCCTTGAAGCGCTTATCCTTGTAGCGGGGATTCGTATTGAAGCCCTCGCTCTCCGCCAGCGCCAGGATGGTCTTCAGCTGCTTGATGCACTTGCCGGTCGTATTGAGAGAATAGTCCCTGGAGTTGAGATAGGCCGTGTAATCACGGTAGAAGGCCAGGTCTATTTCATCGAAATCATACACATGCCCCACATGCTCCTCAAACTTCTTGAGCGCCGTGCAGGTCTGCTTGATGGTCCGGACAGTCGCGGGCGCGTACATGGTGCCACGGTCAGAAAGTCGCTTACCCGTCTTGATGTCCAGGAGGAACTGATCGATGAACTTCCGCAGCGTCACCCGGTTCCGCTCAGCCTCCTCAGCCTTCGTGAAGGCCTCCTCCTCTTCCTCCTTCTTCCGAACCTCAGAAAACACGTGGAAATTCACGATATCCTTCACCTGAGCAGCCGTAAGCGCCTGGCCTTCATCCAGCCGCTTGAAGATATCCTGCCGGATTGCCTCCACATCATCAAAGACCTTCTTGATCTTCTCGTCACGGCAATACTTCTGCCGCTCGATAGAGCCCTGGGCAGAATTCCATACCTTGGCCGCAATACGCAGCGGCGTCACTTGCTTTACATCAACCTTGGGATTGCGCGCCTGCACCCGGATCTTCACGGGGCAAAGCTTGTCGGGACCCTCCAGTCCCAGAGAAAAGATAGTTGCCATACTACAGAATATTTGAAACTCGTTACCGTCCCTGGTACTCTGCAGAACGTAGGAAAGAATGTAGGAAACATCACACCCGGCAAAGCCTCAACATCCCCCCAAAATACCGTTCCAAAGCCCCCAAACAGGCCGGCACTACAAAGGTAGGAAACTTTCCTGTACTTTCCTACATCTTTCCTACATTTCTTAAAAACCATTGGAAGGCATTAGAAGAATCCCTCCACTAACTACACCTATATCAATTTGTTACGCTTCCAATCTTTTCCAACCATTTCTTAAAATGTGGTATTCCCAGCACCACAACAATCGCCGCTTGAAGTCATTCAGGCGGCGATTGTTGTTTTTCGACATGGTTATTGGTCCCACTTTTGGTCACAGTATTAACCCACTATCGTGGTGCTAATGTAAATCGAACCTTTGCATTCGGTCTTTATTTCTCTGGCAATTTGAACAGAACGGACATCGAACTGATTAAATGGGAAGGGTATCCGTTCTTGTCTGTAATAATCCAGAATACGGCTTTATAACGGCCATTCTCATAAATTAAAACATCTTTCGCGGGCGTGTTATCATCGGCCTTCTTAAGCCTTTCATGTACAGGGCAGTAGAGCAGCGTATCGGCATGGTTGCTTTCACTGCAGAACGCAAGTCCAAGAGAATCCGCTTGCTTATAAACTTCGTGAACAATTTGGGTATAGGGGCCCAGGTCAATATTTCCGGGTATATCTTTCATAGACCACAGCTTTGGCTGAGGGCCATTTATCTCTTCATAAATGTCTTCAGGAATAATGGATGATTGAGATTTTCCCTGTTTTGCAATTCTAAGGTCCCATAGATTGATTTGGTAGTCACCATATGAGCCAAAATGCTGTGAAAATGCTGTAGAATCCATTTGGTCCTTAAGATATAACCATGCACCATAACTCTCTTCAATCTGTTTACAACAGACTGTATCTTTCGCCAGTTCATGATAATCGGCAATCTTCGGGAACTTTCCATCTTCCAGTACCTCCGGCAGCAGTTTCTCCAGCCGGGACATTTGGCTGCGAATGCCGAAATCCCGTGCACGTATCCCTGGAATGAAGGTGAAAAGGATTGCCGATGCAACTACGACGAGCACCATAAGCTGGAATCGGCGGGTACGCTCCCGAACCAACATGGCCACAAACAAAGTCATTAATGCGGCAAGTACCATAAGATAAAAACGGTCTTCAGTAATTCCATACTCGCCAATACGACGGAAGGTGCCTATCCACAAGAGTACCAGTGGTGGCACTGCAATGGCCGGAAAGAACTTATAGAACCACTCATAATGGCGATTCTTAACCTGTATCCTGAGCAAGTAACAGACCAGCGCCACAAAGAGAAAGGCCAACACTATATAGGCAACCCCACCGTTGGGCAATTCCCACTTGATCAGTATCCGGAAGATATAGCCATAGAGAATGACAGCATAAATTACCAGTGCAGTGGATAGGACCCTGTCCACAACGATTCTAAGCAGGTTCTCCCCTTTTGTGAAGCCAGAAGAGTCGCTTAGAAGGGTGCAGCACAGAAGCGGAGTAATGATAAGCCAGTTGAAGACAGAAGGATAACTGTACCACCCCTCTTTCAGGGACAGGCCGAATAGGAAATCTACGGAAGCCACTACGGCATAGATGATTCCCCACAGCAGCATCCCTATCATCAGCCCTTCGGCCAGTTTTATGGTCACTTCAATGATGTGATAGCCGAATCGCTCATTATCCATCTTCTCTGTGCCGACGATGAGTGCCAGCCCGGCAAGGAGGTAAGAGATGGCAATACTCCATTCGTTCGGGCTGGAACACAATAGCAAAAGTGGTATCCATACAAACCAGGAAAGGTAGTAAAGAATCGCCAGCATCCTGTTCCGATCCTTTAACTGATGCAGGGCATAACACAAGACGAACTGCGGAACAAACCAGACAAAAAACTGTTCAACGTTTACGTTCAGTCCGGCGCCCTTCAAGGCATTGCCAATTGACACCCGAAATACCCATATCAGAAAAAATGTAATGCATAGGGCGGATTCCAGCGGATACTCCTTTAAACTCCCTACAAGGTATTTTGCTTTATTTGCTAGTTTTGTAATTGTTGCTCCCATATCACTTATTGAGGATTTCTTTTGCCATGGCATTCACAGCGTCAACGTCAACTGGCTCAAGAACAAGAGCTTCAGGTTCCAAGTTCAAGAGGAATTGCATATATGAAGGAAGCGTGAGCAGTCCGCCATCACGGCCTACATTGTAGTCACCAAATTTGATGATATGCTTCACACTATATTTCTGCGGATGCTTCAGTACTGTTTGCGCGCTTTTCGCTTTTGCGCTCTTGGCTTTGACCTCAATGGGAACACATTCCCCTTTCATGCGTACGAGGAACTCCAGCTCAAGCCCGGAATCCTTTTGGAAGTAGTATAGATTCTGCTGCTTCTTGTGAAGCGTGTCGGCCATCAGATTCTCATAAATAGCACCTTTAAAACCACCCAAATTCCCCTGCAGAATGTCGGCCCGGGTTCCGCTCCCCAGCATTTCAATGAGAAGACCAATATCAGCAGTGTAAACTTTGAATACATTATCTTTTGCATTACCCTCCATAGGAAGGCCGGTAATATCTGTATTGTAACAGCGACAGATAATACCCGCATCTTCCAGCCATTGAAGGGACCCGGCAAATGTTTCTCCACGGCCTCCCGGCTTCACCTTGGTATATTGGAACTTCTTATTATCCTTTGCAAGCTGTTTGGGGATAGAATTGAAGCATTCCCTAATGTGGGGTTTATCCTTATCTGGAGCATATTTGACCATATCATCACGGTACTCCTTCAGAATGCCCTTATACTCATTGCTAACATCATTCATATTATTTGTGGCAAGAAAGGCGTTGATAGGAGCCGGCAAACCTCCGATGGCTACATAAAGATTCAAATACCGCTTCATGGCCACATGAATCCCGGCAGGGACCGGCGATTCTTCCAGATAGAATTTCTCAAGCGCTTCAATAACCTCCGGATTTATTCCGTTCGCCCAGAGGAACTCTTCAAAATCTAACGGGTACATTTCGATAATCTCTTCGCTGCCAACCGGGACAGAGTTGATCTCCCCCTTTAACTTCCTCCGTCTTTTCCTTAGCTCGTCACCATAGCCCTGGACACCCAGCAAAGAGCCGGTGGCGATTACATCGAATCTGCCGTCTTCATTAAAGAATTTCAGAGAAGTCCTTGCCTCAGGGCATTCCTGAATTTCATCAAAAATAAAGCAGGTCTCCCCAGGAATGAATCTGGCACCTTCAATCTGGGCTGAAAGGTTAAGCAAAATGCTATCTACCGCCTTGGAACCGATGAAGGCGTCTATTCGCTCCGGATCTTTGATGAAATTGATATATACAACGCTCTTGTAATTCGCCGATGCGAAGTGTTGCGTGATATACGTTTTGCCACATTGACGGATGCCCATTATTACCAATGGCTTATGTCCTGCTCTTTTTTTCCATGTCAGAAGAGCATCTTCAATTTTCCTTTTTAACATAATTCCAATTGTCTTCTATCGGCAAATTTACATTTTTGGAACGAATATTCAATACCTCATCGTAATTTTTCAAACGAAAATTATCATTGTTATCGCATTATTTCAAACGAATAAAACAATCACATAGCAGTTCCCTTAAGTATACCATAATCTACAATTGGTCCCAGATTGGTCCCACTTTTTTGGGAAATGCCAAATAACCATATGAAACTCAAAGACACAACAATCTGCCTAAAATCTTAAGAATACGCTCGTTGACACCAATAAATGGATACTGTAGCATACCCCGTTAAACGGAACCTGAAAGTTCCCAGCACCACAGAAACCCGCTCTGTCTGAGCGGGTTTTTTCTGAGTCCCAGTGTTTTCGCTAATCCATTGAAGCCCAACTACTTACGACTTTTACTCCGGTATAAAATGACAGGAGTAAAAGTCGTAAGTAGCTTAGAATTAAGAAATTACGCGAAACGGACTATGTACACGTTCCCCTACCTGGGCTTCAGGAATTCCTCCGGGGTGTTGCGATAGACGTTGCCGTAGCAGGCATCGTTGTAGAGGCCGGCGTGGGAGGCGGTGGTGTGGGTGGCCAGCTGGTAGTAGAGATCATGCAGGGAGATGGCGGGATTAGACTCCACCTGGCTTCGGAAAACGCGCGTGAAGCGGTTGGAAAGGTAGATGCCGTCTTCCATCACATCGGCATGGGAGGTTTCGCCACTGCGGGTTGCGCAGAGGAAAAGAACACCCGGAAGGCCCTCGCAGTATGAGCCGATTGAACCGCTGTAGCAGGTTTCCATCACGGCAAGCATCTTCCTATAATTGCCTTCGGTGGCCTCCAGGATGCCGCGGAAGGTCTGGGCTTCCAGGTTTTCATCGGCCCATTTGAGAACGCCGTCACGGGCGCCGTGGCCGCTCCAGAAAAGGAAGAAGTTGGTGCCGGGGCCGCCCTTGACAACCTCTGGGGTGCGCTCCGTTACCGTGCCTGAGAAAATGTTCCGGAGGTCTTCGGCCGATACCCGGCTGGTCTTGTAGTCAATGACAGCGCCAGTGCGGAGATTCTCTCCGCCTACGGTGACGTGGACGTCAGATCCAAGGTCGTCCTCCAGGATGAGGATGATGTGGTCGTCGTCGTAGCCGAAGCCCTTCAGCATCTGGTACTGCGCAAGGGCATCGGCCTGATGCCGATAATTGTTCCGGCCGGTGGAGGTAGCTATCACCACGGCATAGTGGTCCTGAAGGGCCGGATAGACGAGATCGGCCGCCTGCTCGTCGTACATATCCTCAATCTGGCTGGTGGTCCAGTTCCAGAGGTCGCTGCCGGTATAGTCGCGGGAGAAACGCCCGGTTTCCACAAATTTCCCGTCCGTATAGGTCCAGGTGCTGTAGGTGGTGCCCAGCTGGCAGATATGCGTCTGGCTTTCGAACTCAAGCGGGCCGGAGACGCCGGTAATAGGCCTGTAATCCCCCGCCCTGGCAGCCTGGAAGGCATTTCGCATACCGGAAGCCGTCCAGGGATAGATGGGCGTAGAAGCCTTGCTGCCCGATGTAAGCTTTACCAGGGCTTCCCGTACCGTCCCGGCATCGCCGCATTCCACCACGGCCGCTGCCATGGCCAGCAGATAGAAGCAGTCGTACAGCTGAGCGTAGCCGCCGGGAAGGACCGTCCCGTAACGGCTTTTCCAGGCAACGTCAAATCCCTCTCCGGGCCTTGACGCAAGGGCTGTGCCCTCATAGTTGTAGTTTTTCAGTTTTCCCTCCAGGGATAGGTCGTAGGCCATATCCGTGCATACGATGGAAAGGTATTGGCTGTCCTCATTCAGCCTGATGGCATCGTCAAAATCCATCAAGTCCTGGGCCGATGAAGGGACAAAGAAGAGCACTCCGGGAAAGGGCGCATCCTCTTCTATCTCAACTGCCTTTCTAATGGCCGATTCCAGTTCTCCCTTTTCAGAATAGAAATAGGTCTGCTCCACCTCCATATCCATCTCACGGGCCATATAGGCGTAGAACTGCTGGAAGGATGCGGCGTAGTCGTCCTCCTTTCCGTCCCTGGAGATGAGGGAGATACGGGAATAGTTGTTGGCCCGGGCCTTGGAGAGCATGGCCTGGCACTGCGCCATATCGTTCTCGGCCAGGCAGAATACATTGGGCTCCGTCATGTTGCTGCCCGCATAGATGCGCTGGAATTCCGTGGAAGTGACGGAAGGCGTGAGTACCGGGATGCGGTAGGAAAGGCTTTCCTTGGCAATGACGCGGGCGTTACGGCTGTACCGCGGGCCGATTACCGCCGCATAGGAATTGTCGTGGGTGACTCGGGCAATTTCGCGGGGCATATCAGAAGAGTCCTCGTCAATCCATTCCAGGAACAGTTCTATGCGGCTTTCCTGTCCCTTCTGTGCGGCTTTGATGATTTCCTGCGCCCAGTCTACGATCTTGGAAAGATCCGCTTTCTCCGCTTCCGGCAGCACCACGGCCACCTTGTAGGAAAAAACATCCTGATTCTCCTGCGGGACTCCGGAGCCGCTGCAGGAGAGAAGAAGGAGGGCCAATATGCCTATAATGAGTTTATTCAGCCGCATACGCTTTCTCCTTTTCTACTGCCTTGGAATAATACTCCTCATACAAGGCGGCCATATCCTGATTCTCAAAATTGAACTGCCGGTTTGGAACCACCTGGACGTATTCGCTTTCAAGCCCGAACTCCATATGCTCCGGCCAGGGCTTTCCGGAAAGCCAGTCCTCCAGATACATCTTAAGGGCAAGATGATTGTTCACGCACAGGGAGTAAGGAACGACCCCGGGATTGTAGGCCGTACAGTCCACGTCCATCCCGGCAATATGGATAAAGCCGTTGTACCGGCAATAGTCAAAAAGGCCTGGCAGAGACCCGCCAAGAAGAGGGAAGAACAAAATGTCGCCAAAGAATTCTTCGGACTCGTAAAACTCCTCGGTCTTCTTGTAAACATAGCGGTACGTGCTGTCTCTCATTGCAAAGCCTTCCGGGCCATTTGCCAGCGTCCAGGTGTACACTTTCTGGTCAGAAACCGCGCTGTGGCCGTCTGAAAAGCCGCGGGCGCTCTCTTCAATCATATCGTTTCCGTCCATAGCCTTGAAGATGATGCCCACGAAGTAGCGGGACATGGCACCGCTGAGCCAGGAAGCGCCGTATCGGCGGATGATATATGATGAATGCCCCGGGAAAACGTCGTCTGTTTCCAGGATTAGCACCCGGCCGTTCTTAGGGGCCGATTTTCCCCTCAGGATTTCCTCGTAGGTATTGCTGGCGAGGATGAGGGCGCGTTCTGCACTCCCTTCCTCAGAGAGCCAGGTGTCCAGCCGCTTTCCGGCATCGGCAATGCTCTCCGGCTGCTGGAGGCTCAAGTTCACCTCCGGATGGTCCTTGCAGAACCCCAGGATGCCCTCCAGCATGGTGTCGTTATAACTTCCATCGCCGTAGCCGTCCGTGCCGATAAGGACCGTCAGTTCCCGGGACGTCGGTTCGGAAACCGGCCCCTTTCCGCACCCGGCCAGAAGGACCGGGATGAGGAGTGATATGAGGGCACGGTAACGCACAAACTATTTGATTTACAAAGATATATAAATAATCTAAAGCACTCTGCTACCGGAGTGTATGTTCTATTAGTATTTTTATGCCGATTCCAATGAGAATAAGGCCTCCGAATATTTCCGGCTTGACCTTCCGGGTAACTACGTCTCCAAAGCGCACTCCAAGGGCAAAGCCAATGAGACTCATCACAAATGAGGCGGCGCCTATAAGTGCAAGCGGAGTCCACAGCTGGGATACCTCATTATAGCCAGTACAAGCAAAGGAAATACCAATTGCAAGGGCATCTATGCTGGTTGCCACGGCAAGCAGAAGCTGTGACTTAAGCCCGTAAGGGTCAATGGTTTTCTCTTCCTCTTTCTTGAAAGCATCGGCAATCATTTCTATGCCGATAAAGGCCAGCAGGCCAAACGCAATCCAGTGGTCTACCGCCTCCAGATATGCCGAGAAACGGCATGTAAGGAGCCAGCCGATAAACGGCATGAGAGCCTGGAACAATCCAAAGAGAAAAGCCAGGCGCATCATTAGCCCGGCTTTGTATTTACCTGTGATGACCCCGCAAACCACAGAGACCGTGAAACAGTCCATGGCCAGTGCAAGGGCCAGTAGAATAAGTTCTAACATTTATGCTTCAGGTGCATTTTTGGTGGGAGCAGGGCCAAGCCTGGATTCTGCCACATTGATTATGTAGTCACCGGTTTGCTCGCACTCCCCTATGAGGTCACTGAAGATGTTGCCTTCGTCGTAGCTGTAGGCACCGTGGTCAAGCTTTTCAACATTCATCTGCTTGAGACGGTTGCGGCAGGCGTTGATGTTTTTCTCCGCTTCCATGCAGTAATCTATGCTCATATCCTCCTTGTGGCCGCTCAGGGCAAGGTTCATGCGGTTGAGGGCTGTATCAATGAGGGAGAACATTTCCTGCACGCCGGCTTCCAGCTGATTGTTGAAGGTGATCTTCTGGTCACGCTTGCGCTTGAGGATACGGGCAAGGTTGAAGTTGCTGTCGCCAAGGGATTCAAGCTCACTGATGGAACGGAGCATGCCGCGGATCTTGGCCTTGGTTTCATCTGAAAGATGGGCGTCCCCTACCTCTCCAAGGTATTTACCAATCTCGTTCTCCATCTGGTCACTCATCTCCTCTCCCTTCTTGATGCGCTCGAACAGGGCATCGAAGGCTTTTTCATCGGCCGTAACATAAAGCTCCTTCACAAGGCCGAACATAC
>OMQK01000028.1 GCA_900313205.1 uncultured Bacteroidales bacterium
CGTAAGCCTGATGCTTTCCCGCCGTTGCGCCAAACCCGTAATAATCGGCCGATATTGAAATGAGCCCGCTTCCCACCATCATCTTCTGGACGGTTAGTTCACCCTGGGTGGGGGATTCGTCGTTGACATAGATGGTGATGTGATTGTAGAGGCAAAGGCCCCTGGCAGGTTTCTCAGTGGTTATTTCATCACCTATCACGATGGCTCCGGACAGAGTTACCGGCTTACCGTAAGGGTCTCTGGACGGGTACTCAAAGTTATATGCCGTGCACTTGGCATCTTGGTACCTTATTGTTTTCGTAATACGGGCCGCGGGGAGTTCCTGCTCCTTTGCTTCCTCCTGAGGCGTAACAGGATTGGCGCGGCTACATGAAACCGCGCCAATTAAAACAAGTGCAAATTTTAGAAACCTCTTCACTACAGGGTTTTCACAATCTGATCAAGGGGCTTCCGCTCTGAGTGAAGTTCCGTGGGATTACCTTCTCCCTCTGCGGGATGGCCTATTGCAAGGAGGGCATAGATGCCGTGACCCTGGGTTTCAGGAAGGACTTCACGGATTTTGCTGGGATTAAAGTCCCAAATCCACATATTGGCAAGGCCAGCGTCAGTTGCCGTAAGCATAAGATGGGTAAGGAGAATAGCGGCATCTGTCTTGGCGGCATTCACGCCGTCGCTTTCACGCACCCAGGCCTCTTCATTGCGGCAGCCGACGATAAGCACCACAGGAGCGCCGTAGCAGGGGTGAACGGTGTGGAGGCGGGCCAGGGCTTCCTCGCTCTTGACAACCCAGATGCGGGTGGGCTGGTTGTTACCGGCCGATGGAGCCAGACGCCCGGCTTCAAGGATCATCTGAAGTTTTGACTCCTGAACCGGATAACTGCTGAATGAGTGGCAGGAATACCGGCTTTCCAGGATTTGCATAAAGGCGTCGGAGCCATAGTGGTACTTTGTGATTTTGTTCTCCACGTCTGAGAAAGCTGCGCGGTTCATAGTTTTGTTAACGTCGAAAATCCGACTCAGTAGACTCTTCTTTGCCATATGCTTTAGTGTATTGATTATCCGGTTACAAATATAATTTTTTAGCGATAGAAATCAAAACGCGCTATTTGAACAGCGCCTTCACAAGGGCGGGGATATCGGCCACTTTCACAATCTCAATGCCCTCAGGCTTTGTGTCAAAGTGGGTGTACGAGCTCACGAAAATTCTCTTGAATCCCAGCCTGGCGGCCTCTACGGCACGCCTTGCGGCCTGGGAGACGGGGCGGATCTCTCCGCTCAGGCCCACCTCTCCGGCAAAACATACATCGGCCTTTATAGGGTAGTGAAAATTGGAGGAAAGCACGGCGCAGATGACGGCAAGGTCTGCGGCAGGATCAGTGATTCTGAGGCCGCCGGCCATGTTGAGGAACACGTCCTTCTGGCCTAGTTTGAAGCCGGCACGGCGCTCAAGTACCGCCAGAAGCATGTTCAGACGCCTTACGTCAAAGCCGGTGGCGCTGCGCTGGGCGGTTCCGTAGACGGCGCTTGACACAAGGGCCTGGACCTCGAAGAGGAAAGGCCTGTTTCCGTCCAGCATGGCCGATATTGCCGTGCCGGAAAGGCCTTCCTCGTGCATGGGGATGAGCATCTCGGAAGGGTTTGCCACCTCCCGGAGGCCTGCGCCGGTCATTTCAAAGACAGCAAGCTCAGAGGTGCTTCCAAAGCGGTTTTTGATGCTTCGGAGCACACGATATGCCCCGCGGTTTTCCCCCTCAAACTGCAGCACGACGTCCACAATGTGCTCCAGGATCTTGGGGCCGGCAATGGTGCCTTCCTTTGTGATATGGCCGATAAGTATGACGGGGATGCCGGAGCCTTTTGCAAACCTTAAGAGCTGCGCGGCTACCTCCTTGATCTGGCTCACGCTGCCGGCGGTGGAATCCACGGTTTGGCAGTACATGGTTTGGACGGAGTCCACTATCATAAGGTCCGGAGCCACCTCCTGGGCCTGTTTCAGGATCTCTGCCATGTCCGTCTCGCTATAGATGAGGCAGTTGGAGGGGTCTCCGCCAAGTCTGTCGGCCCTCATCTTTACCTGCTTTACGGATTCCTCACCGGTAACGTAGAGCGTTTTAAGATCTGGTCTTTTAAGAGGGAGCTGCAGGGAAAGGGTACTTTTGCCGATGCCGGGCTCGCCGCCCATGAGTACCAGGCTCCCCTTCACTATTCCGCCGCCAAGAAGGCGGTCTACCTCCGGGCTGCCAAGGGACACGCGGTCTTCCTGAGCCGTGGAGACATCCCTCAGGGGCATAGGCTTTGCACCTGCGCCAGGGACATTCACAGCGGCCTTTTTACCCGTTACAACTTCCTTTTCCACCATAGTGTTCCACTCCCCGCAGGCAGGGCAGCGCCCCATCCACTTGGAGTACTCGTTTCCGCAATTTGAGCAGAACCACAGAGTCTTTGTCTTAGTACTTGTAGCCATACAGAGACAAATATACAAAAAATCCCGGGGCTTTCGCTCCGGGACTTTGTTTTTGAAGGTGAAGCTTACTTCTTGATAGCCTCAACAGCTGCATCTGCGGCGGCGTTGATACCCTCAACAGCCTTCTCAGTAGCGGCGTCCTTAACTGCGTCAACAGCCTCGTTGGCAGCTTCCTCAAGGGCGTTCTTTTCTTCGCAGCACTCGGTCTTTGCTTCCTCTGCGGGAGCGGCCTCGGCCTTCTTGTTTGCGTTGTTACCGCAAGCGACTGCAGCAGCCATAAGGGCTACGATAGCAGCAGACATAAATACTTTCTTCATAGTACTAATTATTTAATAAAGTTAACTTTGGTGTGTCTTATACACTACTGGCCGCAAAATTATAATTAAATTTTTTAAAATCAAAGGTTTTTTTAAGAAATGTGCCCCGGGTACAATATTTGCGGCTTCCTTTCTGTATGAAAAAGACAGATCTCACTTCCAAGGACTTAATTAAGTACGAAGGAAACTACTCAGAGGGCGCTTTCTGGGAAAAAGTAAAGAAAATAGCCTCCAAGGCGGGCGTGAAAACAATTTATTACGCCCTGGTGCTGTATTATACCCTTACGGACCCCGCAACCCCTTCTAAGTACAAGGCTGTCATAATGGGAGCCCTGGGTTATTTCATCCTTCCTTTCGATTTGTTACCGGACCTTCTCCCCTTCGCCGGCCTGGCCGATGACTGGGCGGCCCTGGTGGCGGCTGTGGCCTATGTTGCATCGGCCATAACCCCTTCCATCAAAGAAAAGGCCCGAGCCAATGTTTCTTCATGGTTCGGGCACGTTGAGGATTCTTCCCTGGGGGATCTTCGCTAGTCCTTGATGATAAGGGCGCTTGCCCATACCTCGCAGCCTTCACATCGGCCTACAAAGCCTAATTTCTCAGTTGTGGTGGCCTTTATGGACACTCTGTCGGCCGATACTCCAAGGATTGGCGCAAGGGTTTCACGCATGGTGCCAATGTGCGGGGCCAGCTTGGGCCTCTGGAGCGCGATTGTGATATCCACGTTGCCAACTTTGTAGCTCTTGGCGTGGACCAGGTCCACCACCTTTTTAAGGAGGATCTTGCTGTCCACCCCCTTCCATTCATCGGAAGTGTCCGGGAAAAGATGGCCGATATCCCCCAGCGCCAGACACCCAAGAAGGGCGTCACACAGCGCATGGATGGCCACATCCCCGTCAGAGTGCGCCACAAAGCCGTTTTCTGATGGGATATGCACGCCGCCAAGCCACATCGGCAGGCCCGGCGCTATTGCGTGCACGTCATATCCGTTTCCTATTCTTATATCCATAACATACTCTATTTTGCCATTGCGGCCTCTACGTCGTCCGGAGCAATGGGGAGGCGCTTGGGACCAAGGCGGCGGGCGCCATTGGGAGTTACCAGAACGTCATCTTCAAGGCGGATACCGCCAAAGTCATAGTAGCCTTCAAGTTTGGCGTAGTTCACAAAGTCCTTTCCAAGGCCTTCCTTCTTGAATTTTTCAATGAGCGCAGGGATGAAGTAAATGCCTGGTTCATCGGTGATTACGTGACCGGGAACAAGGCGGCGGGCCATACGGAGAGAACCAAGGCCCAACTGCTTTGCGCGCGTCTGGTCCGGATCATACCCCACCAGATTCTCTCCAAGGTCTTCCATATCGTGGACGTCCAGGCCCATATTGTGTCCAAGGCCGTGGGGCTGGAACAGGCCGGCTATGCCGCAGGCTACCATCTCGTCAAGGTCTCCGTGGACCAGGTCCAGGGCCTGGAGGCCGTCCAGCATCTTGCGTGCTACGGCAAGGTGGACGTCACGGTAAGTTGTTCCGGGCTTTGTGAGGCTGAATGCCAGTTCATTGCATTCGTAAACTATCTGATATACATCCCTCTGCTTTGCGGTAAACTTCCCGGAAGTTGGATACGTGCGGGTGAAATCCGATGCGTAGTGGAGATTACTCTCTGCACCGGCATCAATGACCATAAGTTTTCCGGGCTCGATAATCTTGTCATGTAGGTGGTTGTGAAGGGTTTCTCCATGCTGGGTAAGGATGGTGGGGAAGGAAACGCCCCAGCCCTTTGAAAGGGTTACGCCTTCCATCTTACCCACAATTTCCTGTTCCAGAATACCGGGCTTTATGGAATCTCGGCCTACCGAATGCATCTCATAGCCAAGGGCGCAGGCCTCGTCAATGGCGGCTATCTCAATGTCTTCCTTGATAAGGCGCTGGGATACTATTGCCTTCACAAGGGCTTCTGACACCCTCTTGTCTACGCGTGCGCAGCCAAGAAGTTCCATAAGTTTAAGGGTGTTGTAATACCTGGACGGAGGGATGATATGTATGGTGCGGCCTTTGACGTTTTCCTTTAACCATCCTGCCAGATTGTCATAAGGCGCGGTCTTCAAAATACCAACCGAGGCGGCCTTTGAAGCCACGGATTCCTGGGGCCCCATCCAGATTATATCGTCAATGTCAACGTCGTTAGCGAAGATGCCCTGGTTGCCGGAATCTATGCTGAGGACTGCTGCCATATTGGGCTCGTCCAGGCCAAAATAATACAGCCAGGTGCTGTCCTGACGCCATTTATAGCAATTGTCCCTGTACTGGGCGGGGGCCTCTGCGTTACCTATAAAAAGAATAAGACCGCTCTGCCCGGCCTCACGCATTTTCTGAAGCAGCGTTTCACGCCTTCTTACATAAACTTCCTTTGCAAACATAGTTTCTGCACGTTTTTTGTTTCATCAAAGATAATGAATATTTTTGTGCTATGGAAACGTTTATTGCAATAGCCGCCATCATTCTTGGCGTAGTAGGAATAGTGGGCAGCGTGGCTCCGGGCCTTCCGGGGCCGCCCCTCAGTTGGTTTGGCATGCTGCTCCTTTACATCTGGGGCTCAGGCACCAATGCCGCCGGAGAACCCCTTTCTACCACAATGCTCCTAGTGTGGCTAGGTATTGTGATTGTAATCAGCATCCTGGATTACATTGTCCCGGCATATTTCACAAAACTTACCGGCGGCAGTAAATACGGAGGCTGGGGTGCAATAGCAGGTCTCTTCGTGGGCCTTATCTATCCTCCCATCGGGATGATCTTAGGGTCCCTTCTGGGTGCCTTTATCGCGGAACTTGTCTTTGCAGGAAAAGATACCGGAACATCTCTGAAATCGGCCTTTGGAGCATTCCTGGGCTTTATCTTTGGAACCGGCGCCAAACTCATCTGCACCGCCGTGATGATGTTCTACATTGTCATCTACGCGTTCTAGAGGCCGCCTGTTTGGTGGAAGTTAAATAGTTAAAACATAGATAGTTACACGGTTCTTTGGGAAAACCAGTAATCCCAAAGAACCTTGTAAGTTATTGAGTGCCAGGCGGTTGAGCTCCACCGCATCGGCATTACAATAGAGGGTTATTTACGGATGATTTCAACCTCGCCGCGAAGGCCCAGCTTGATGATCTGGGAGGCGCGGCCGGTGCTCTGGGTATCCACGGAAGGGGGTACCACAAAGTCTACAGCGTCCTTGATCTCCTGGGGGATCTCGGAAAAGCGCTGCGGGGTAGGTTCACCAGAGATATTGGCCGATGTACTCACCAGCGGACGGCCAAGCTTGTAGGCAACCTGCTTGCACCAATCGGCCATAGGGATACGTATACCCACGGTTCCGTCCTCTGCCACGGCATTCCAGGCAAGATGCCAGCGATCCCCGGGCTCTTCCGGTTTTCCTGCGATTGCAGCGGGGTAGATGATGGTCATGGGGGCGTCGTTCACCTCCACAAGGTCTACGGCGATGGAAGGGATTTGCTTCACGTATTTTGCCACCATGTCAAGGTCACTGGCAAGAAGCACCAGGGACTTTGAATCCGGGCGGCGCTTGATCTCAAAGATCTTGGCAACAGCTGCGGGATTTGTTGCGTCGCAGCCAAGGCCCCAGACAGTGTCTGTGGGATAAAGGATGGTGCCGCCTTCACGGAGTACGCGGAGGGCCTCACCTAGTATTTCTTCCGGCTTCATTGAACTGAACTATTACTGGATAATGGTCTGAATATTTCACTTTGTCTATGCGGTAACTTACCGCATCAAGGTCCCTGGGGTAAAGGACGTAGTCAAGCCTCAGGAGCGGCCACAGGGCACTGTACGTAGCCCCGAAGCCCTTCCCCGCCCTCATAAAACTGTCTCTCCGGCCGCGGATGAGGCGGAAGTAGGTGTAGGACAGAGGGGTGTCGTTGAAGTCTCCGGCCACAATGGAATGGACCGGGGCGGAATCTATGCCCCTTAGGACCTTTGCCACCTGCCGGGGACGCTCCGTTATGGAACGGCGAAGCTTGCGCTCCGTCTCCTCCACGTCCTTTTTCACAAGGCCCGCCAGGGAGATATTGTAACTCTCGAAATGGCAGTTGTAAACGCGGAGGGTGGCGCTGTCAAGTGGAATATCGGCCCAAAGAGCCATGTTGGTGGACTTTTCAAAGTCTTCCTTTCCTTTGGCCGATGCCCGCCTGCGCGTCAGCGTGACGTTTCCGGCGCGCCAGTTCTTGCCCGTGAGCATGTAATATTCCGCCTTGTACCCCGGAAAATGCCGCCCAAGCCAGCCGTCTATGGAGATGCTCTCCGGGAGGTAGAATTCCTGAAGGCAGATTATATCCGCGTCAAGGGAATTGACATAGGTTGCAACGTCTTCTGCCAGTTTCAGACGGTCCTCGCCCTCGGGGCCGTGCCTGAAAAGGCCCACATTATATGAAACAACGGTGAGAGTGGGCTCAGAGGCATCTTTCGGGGCCGATATCTGGAAGTATCGGCCTGCAAAAAACAGCGACGGAATGAGCGAGAGCGCAAGCAGGAGACGCGTCCGGGAGCGCCGCACCAGGGCAATCACAAAAAGGATGAGCGTTGCGGGCAGCACCACCGGATAGATAAGGCCGAAAAGGGTGAAGAACCAGGCCTTTTCCGGCGGTACCACGATGGAGAGATACCCAAGCACAAGGAGCGCCGTCAGCACCATCGCCACGGTGCCGAACGACAGGCTGGTAAACCAGTTGCGCTTCTTCCTTGGTTTCTGCTTTGCCATCAATACCTGTAGAGTTTACCGCGCTTTTTCCAGTAGAGGATTGTGAGCCAGCCAAACAGAGCGCCGCCAAGGTGGGCAAAGTGCGCCACACCCATCTGGGTGCCTGTTATTCCGGTGAGGAGTTCTATGCCGATAAATATTATCACCATCCACTTGGCATCCAGCGTGACAGGCGGGAAGATAAGGGTCATGCGGGCCTGCGGATACAGCATGGCAAATGCAACCAGCACGCCGTAAACGGCACCCGAGGCACCCAGGACATGGGGAATGCTGTTGTAGATGTACTGTGGGTTGGTACCGGGATATTCCTTTATGAGCTCCTGGACCTGGAGGAATTCCACTCCGGTGTGAAGGGCCACGGCGCCAAAGCCGGTGATGGCATAGAGGATGAGGAACTTCTTGGTTCCAAGCACACGCTCCACCACCATGCCGAACATCACCAGGGTGTACATGTTGAAGAAGATGTGGAAGAAGCCGTCGTGCATGAACATATGCGTGACGGGCTGCCACCAGCGGAAGTCCGTGGCCAGCGGGAACGCCATAGCAAACGTGCCTTTCATGAACACGGGGTTTATGAGCGTTGCCACAAACATTATCACGTTCACGTAAAGGAGGTTACGTGTTACGGGGGGGATATTTTCTAGGAATCTTGCCATTATTGGAATTTCTTTTCCAGCTCTTCCAGGGCAACTATGGAGATGATCTTTTTGCCGGAAGGGGTATATTCTGGGTTATCACTCTGCAGAAGGGCATCCACAAGACGCTGAGCCTCAAGGGGAGAAGTGAGTTTATCACCTCCTGATGCGCCCAGGATGGCGAATTTTCCAGCCATAGCCTGCTCCATCACGCCGGGAAGGGATGCTGAGTCGTCGGAGAGGATAAGGAGGAGGTTCCCAACCATTTCCTCCGCTTTACCGGGCTCTGAGCTATAGCCTTCGGGAACACCATTCACAACCACGCTGTCCGGGCCGAAGGGCGCAATGTCAAAGCCCAGTTTCCTGAGAGTTTCGCTGTGGGCATCTATGGTGAGGCGGCCTTCCACGCCAACGGTGACCGTTACGGGGAAAAGGGCCTGTTGGGACACGTGAGCCTCTGCAGTAAGGGCCTTCAGGAAGCGGTCGAAGAAGAGGCGCTCCCTGGCACGGCGCACGTGCACTACCATAAGCCCCGTGGCGCTTTGCATGAGAATATATTTCCCCTGGACCACAAGGATCTGCTGAGTGGGAAGGGTGCGGTTTTCAAACAAGGCGCCGTAGTTCTGGGACTTCTCCACGTGGGTGGAGTAGGGACCCCCGATCAGGTCGGGGGTGACGACACCGTGGCCGGGGGTGACGCCCCCACCGGCCTGACCGGAGCCGTAGCCGTCATGCCCGGCCTGACCGGGCATCTCACTGAAGGGGTCGTAATCCGGATCTAGACCCACCGTAGGGGTGCTGGAGGGGGTATATTCCCTGAAACTTGTGCCGATAACGGGCATCTCCCTGGCCTCCGGGTTGTCAAAGTCTATGTTGCCGGCAATGCTGGAGCGGCCCATGGCTTCCTTCACGGCGGCGAACACCGTCTGGAAGAGGAGCTGGTCTTCCTCGAACTTAATCTCGGCCTTGGTGGGGTGGATGTTCACGTCTATGCTGGCGGGATCCACGTCAATGTAGAGGAAGTACGATGGGGTTGTTCCCTCCGGAATCAGGTTCTCATAGGCTTTCATCACGGCCTTGTGGAGGTAGGGGCTGCGGAAATATCGGCCATTGACAAAGAAAAACTGGTTGCCCAGGGTCTTTTTGGCGCTTTCCGGGCGGCCGGCGTATCCGCGGAGGGAGGCGATGGTTGTATCGGCCTCAATGTCCACTATGTCTCCCACGACTCCAGGCCCCAGAAGGTCCTGAATGCGGAATTTGAAGCTTTTTGCGGGCTTTACCACGTGGATGTCCTTGCCGTTGTGGGTGAGGGTGAAGCCAATGTCCGGGCGGGTGAGAGCTACCCTCTGGAATTCCTCAACTATGTGCCTCAGCTCTACGTTGTCTGATTTGAGGAACTTTCGGCGGGCGGGGATATTGAAAAAGAGGTTTCTCACCGCTATATTTGTGCCGATGGGGCAAGAAACTTCCCTTGTGCCCTTGTTCTCGGAGGCCGACATCTGCACTTCCACGCCGGCATCCTGGTCGGGGGTGCGGGTGCGGAGGGTCACATCGGCCACGGCGGCGATTGACGCCAGGGCCTCTCCCCTGAAACCGAAGGTAAGGATGTGATGGAGGTCTTCCGGGGTGGCAAGCTTACTGGTAGCGTGGCGCTCGAAGCACAGCACTGCGTCGTCCGGATTCATTCCGCTGCCGTTGTCTATCACCTGGATGAGTGTGCGGCCGGCATCGGTAACAATCACCTTCACGTCCGTTGCGCCCGCATCTACCGCATTCTCCATCAGCTCCTTAACCACCGAGGCTGGTCTCTGGACCACCTCCCCGGCAGCTATCATATCGGCAATATTTTTTGGTAATATCTTTAGTTCCATATTATCAAACGTTTCAGGTCCCTACGTTGATCACCGAGGGTGGCCATAGGTTTTGGAGGGTATGTGACCTTACACTATTACAAAAGTTCAAAGAATTTGGCCATGAAAATGAGGACAGCCACAATGAGAATGAGGGTGATGATGGTTATGATGGTGTGGGCTGTACGCATATCCGAGCGGGTTTTCATGTAGTTTCCGTTACGGAAGGCGCCGCGGATGCTGCTGCCAGGGACGTACGTACCGTCCTTCCTGGCGGCTTCATTGGAGCCGTCAACGTCTCCGAACATTGCTTTTCTCTGCTCTTCCTCAGGATCATAGTAGCGGGGCTTGTAGTTGAAAACCCTGTGCGGCTGATTCCCGAAGAATCCAAAATTGAACAGACTGGCCATAGCTTTATTCTTTCTTTAACTTACAAAAATACCATTTTTTTGGCGGCTTTGCAACTGCGGGGCTTCTACGCCGCTATTATAATCCCCCCTACGGTAATGCCGATGCGGTGCGGCTTAAAGTGCTATCACTCAGTTATTTACAAGATTCTTTGGGATTACCGGTAATCCCAAACAATTCCATAACGCGCTGTGTATCAACCATTTAACCTCCACCAGCCTTAGCAAGGTTTATTATCTTTGTCCACATGATACGTGAACTCACAGATCTTCTGCTGCCGCGGGAGTGCTTAGTATGCGGCAGGCAGCTTGGAGCAAGGGAGGAGCAGCTGTGCATCTGGTGCGCCGCAGACCTTCCCCTTACCTACACGTGGGAACAGCCCCACAACATCATGGCCGACCGCTTCAACGCCACGCTGGAGCGGATACGCGCACCTGATGAGAAGATGGAGTACTCCTATGCGGCCTCTCTTCTCTACTACCACAATGAGAACCCCTACAAGCGTATCCCCCAGGCGCTTAAGTACGGAGGGAACATTGCAGCGGGCCGATGGTTTGCCTCTCTTCTTGGCACGGAGCTCTCCGGGGCAGCTCATTTCAAGGACGTGGATACGGTAATTCCGGTGCCTCTTCACTGGCGGCGCAAGTTCAGCCGCGGGTACAATCAGGCGGAGGTGATTGCGGCGGAACTTGCCAAGTCCCTGGGCGCCAATCTCCGCACCGACGTCCTGAAAAGGGGCCGGAGCACCCACACCCAGACCACTCTGGATGCCGATGAGCGTCTCCGGAACATAAGCGGCGCCTTCCGTGTCAGGCACAAAATCCCTGCCACACATATCCTGGTGGTGGACGACACATTCACCACAGGAGCCACGCTTTCCGAGTGCTGGATAACACTACGGAGAGCCCTGGGGCCCTCCGTAAGGATATCGGTTGCAACGCTTGCCATGGTAGAAGCCTAGGCCCTCAGAGCGCGCATGGCGTTGAGGACGGCAAGGACGGTGACGCCCACATCGGCAAAAACGGCCATCCACATGGTTGCAAGGCCCAAAGTGGCCAGCACAAGCACCAGGACTTTTATGCCGATAGCAAACCAGATGTTCTCCTTGGCAATGCGTATTGTGCGGCGCGCTATACTTATGGCCGATGCTATCTTGGAGGGTTTGTCGTCCATTAGCACCACGTCTGCGGCCTCGATTGCGGCGTCGGAGCCAAGGGCGCCCATGGCTATGCCAACGTCGGCCCTGGTGAGGACGGGGGCGTCGTTGATGCCGTCGCCCACAAATGCCAGCGGACCCTTGGAGAGGAGCGCCTCAACGCGGGAAACTTTGTCGGCGGGAAGGAGCTGAGCATAATATTGGTCCAACTTCAGAGCCGATGCCACCGCCGCCGCTACGCTCTCCTGGTCTCCGGTGAGCATCACCGTCTCCTGAACGCCTGCGGCCTTCAGGGCCTCTATGGCGCTGGCGGAATCGGCCTTGATGCGGTCTGAGATAACTATGTGCCCGGCGTAGACGCCGTCTATGGCCACGTGGATGATGGTACCGCTGTGATGGCAGGGGTGCCAGGCGGCGCCTTCCGCCTCCATCAGCTGGCTGCTACCGACGGCTACCTTCTTGCCGTTTACAACGGCCCTTACGCCGTGGCCGGCGGTCTCCTCGATGGCGCCAACCTCGCAGTCATCGGCCTCATCAGGGTAGGCGTTTCTCAGGGCCATTGCAATGGGGTGCGTGGAATGGCGTTCCACGTGGGCGGCCAAGTGCAGAAGCTCCTTGCTGTCAATCACTTCCGGATGAACGGCGGTGACTTCAAAGACGCCTTCCGTGAGGGTGCCGGTCTTGTCAAATACTACGGTCTTTACCCGTGAGAGGGTGTCCATAAGATTGGAGCCCTTGATGAGTATGCCCTTACGTGACGCTCCGCCAAGGCCGCCAAAGAAGGTGAGCGGCACGGAAATCACAAGGGCGCACGGGCAGGAAACCACCAGAAACAGGAGGCCCCTGTAGATCCAGGTGACCCATTCTCCGGTGATGAGGCCGGGAATGACGGCCACCAGCACCGCCAGTGCCACCACTATGGGCGTGTAGATGCGGGCAAACTTTGTGATGAAACTTTCACTGCGGGACTTACTCTCTGCGGCATTCTCCACAAGGTCCAGGATCTTTGCGGCGGTGGACTCTCCAAACGCCTTGGTGGTCCTCACTCGAAGTACGCCGGTGAGGTTCACGCAGCCGGAAAGGATTTCGTCATCCGGGCCGATAGACCGCGGCACACTCTCACCGGTAAGCGCCACAGTATCAAGGCTTG
>OMQK01000331.1 GCA_900313205.1 uncultured Bacteroidales bacterium
GTCCTCACCCTCACCAAGGTGCGCAGCTGGCTGCTTAACGCCATCCCCGGCACCCTGAAGAAAGCAATCGGCGCCGGTATCGGCCTTTTCATCGCCTTCATCGGCATGCAGAACGCCGGTATCATCGTGAACAATGATGCCACTCTGGTGGGCCTCGGTCACATCACTCAGGGCAAGGCTCTCCTTGGAATGATCGGCCTATTCATCACCGCCGGCCTTGTGATGGCAAAGATCCGCGGAGGCATCCTCTGGGGTATCCTTGCAACTACAGCCCTCGGCCTTCTTATCAAGGATCCTGCAACGGGTGAAGCAATCACCAAACTCAGCGGCGTGGTTTCCCTGCCCGCAAGTGTGGAGCCCATCGCCTTCAAGTTCGAGTGGCACAACATCCTCACCCTGGATATGCTGGTGGTAGTGTTCACCTTCCTGTTCATCGACATGTTCGACACAATGGGAACCATCATCGGCGTTCATCAGGGAACAGACCTCATCCCGGAAGGCAACCGCAAGGACGACATTCCCGGGATGGAGAAGATGTTCCTGGCCGATTCAATCGCTACCGTCTGCGGCGCCTGCCTTGGTACTTCCACCACAACCACTTATGTGGAGAGTGCATCCGGAGTAGGTGAGGGCGGCCGTACCGGCCTTACCGCCTTCTCAACAGCCATCTGCTTTGTCCTGGCACTGTTCTTCAGCCCTCTGTTCCTGGCCATCCCCGGTGCCGCAACGGCTCCGGCTCTCATAGTGGTTGGTGTCATGATGATGTCTCCACTCAAGAGCATCCACTGGGAAGACTACTGCAGGGCAATCCCCGCCTTCCTTACCATCATCATGATGCCCCTTGCATATAGCATCAGTGACGGTATCCTCATCGGCGTCATCTCCTATGTCCTCTGCCACGTTGTAGCAGGCAAGTTCAAGGAAATCTCCATCACCATGTGGATCCTTGCAGCGCTGTTTATCTGCAAATACATATTCATATAAAATGCAGGTGGTGTGACTTTTTCTGGCACACCACCCGCATTTTTATGGCTTTTTTGACGGTGATGTGATTTTATTTGTCACATCACCGTCACTTTTATGCTTCATCCAACTCTTTTGGCATTGTGAACGTTGTACGTTCTACCGGAAGCGTGAACGCAATTCCGTTGGCGTCAGTGGTGAGACCGCTGTCTTTATAGATGGCCTTCAGGATAGCATCCTTGGAGTCTTCGCTTGCAAGGATGAGGATCACTTCCTTATCCGGCTGGATGGTGATGTTGAAGAATTCTTCGGATTCAGGGTTTGCGGAGCCGCGGCCGCGGAGGATGGATCCGCCCCTGGCGCCGGCCTTGCGGGCTGCAGCCATTACGTTCTGGGAGAATCCTGCATTGACTATGCATACAATCAGTTCAAACTTTCCATTTCCTTCCATATTATGCTTCCTCCTTTACTGTAGATTTTTCATTTGCCAAAAAGCCGTATACCATTGTGCCAATTACGCTGGTAAGGCGTACTGTGAATGCAATTCCCTTGTAGGTTTTGCCTTTCTTGAAGTTTTCCTCCAGTTCTGATATTATCCCTGCAGCTTCATCGGAGCGTACTATGGCTATGATAAGGGATTTGGGTTTCTCTTCCAGGCCAAGGTACTGCAGAATGAGGTGAGATGTGCCCTTTGCGGGCATTGTGAACTGAAGGTTTGCCTGATGGGCCTGGATGAGGCTTGAGTAGTACTTGGCTTTTTCGTTGTGCACGACGGCCATGAGCATCTCAAGCTTTACCGGGGCTATATTGTGTTTGTTCTCTTCCATAGGCGGGGTTATTCAAAGTAGATGATCTGGTCTTCATCGGCCTTAAGGATACGGCGCATCCTTATGAGAACGGACTTGAATCCCAGGGACTGGATGGTGATGAGCGGGGTCATGGCCACCATTGCCACCACGCCAAACGCAAAATCCAGCACTGCCGGGGCTCCCTGCATGGATACGCAGGCGCCGATGACCATGGGGAGGATGAAGCTGGAGGTGAGGGGACCGCTGGCTACGCCGCCGGAGTCAAATGCAATGGCGGTGTAGAGCTTGGGCACCATGAATGAGAGCCCCAGGGACAGGAGATACCCCGGTACAAGGTAGTACAGAAGGGAAAAACCATAATGAACCCTGAGAAGGGACAGGCCGATAGAGACACCTACGCCAATTGAAAGGGCCATCATCATCTGCCTCTTCGAGACCTCGCCGCCGGTGATTTCCTCCACCTGCTTGTTGAGCACCTGCACGGCAGGCTCTGCCAGCACCACCACATTACCAAGGACAAAGGCGAAGCCAATCATTATCCAGTGATTATGTGCGGCGAGCTGGGTGCCAAGTTTGAATCCTATGGGCATGAAGGCAAGCTCTACGGCCGTGAGGAAGAGCACAAGGCCGATAAACGTGTATGTTATGCCCATAAGGATCTGGAAGAGCTTGCTCCATGGAAGTTTCAGGATAGCGGCCTGGATTATTATGAACACGAACACCACCAGGAACAGCGACACCGCCACGCTCCACATCTTCTCCTTGAAAAGGCCCAGTACTCCGTTATCAAGGATTCCTTCCATGGAGTAATCCGGGATGGCGAAAGACAGGCTCCCTTCAGAGAACATGGACAGGGCCAGAACCGCTATGATAGGGCCGACGGAACAAAGTGCTATAAGGCCGAAGCTGTTTTCAGATGCGCCGCGGCCGCCTATAGTCATTGCAATACCCACACCTATGGCC
>OMQK01000313.1 GCA_900313205.1 uncultured Bacteroidales bacterium
AGCGTTAGCAGGTTATTGCGGAAATTCAGCCTTAACTTGAAGGGGGATTCGTTGGGAAGGGTGCCGCCGCCTATGTGATAGACGTAGGACTGAGGCACCACGGTCACTTTCCAGCCTCTCAATTGCATCCTCCAGCATAGGTCTATCTCCTCCATGTGGGCAAAGAAGCGGTCGTCAAGGCCTCCAAGGGCATTCCAGACTTCTGCCCTTACCATAAGGCAGGCTCCGGAGCACCAGAGGACATTGGCCGGAGAGTCATACTGCCCGTGGTCCTTTTCCACCTTCTGCATTATGCGGCCGCGGCAGAAAGGATAGCCGTAACGGTCCAGAAGGCCGCCCGCCGCGCCGGCATACTCAAACGTGTCCCTTTCATTGAAGGAGATGAGTTTGGGCCCGCAGGCGCCGCAGTCCGGATGGGAGTCCATCCAGTCCTGAAGTACCCTGAGCCAGTGGGAAGGAACCTCTACGTCGGAGTTTATGAGGACGTAATACTGAGCCTCAATCTGTGCCAGTGCGCGGTTGTATCCTCCCGTGAAGCCGTAGTTTTCAGTGAGCGCAATTGTTCGGACGGAAGGAAACTCCCCGGCCATCATCTCAAGGGAGCCGTCATGGGATGCGTTGTCGGCTACAATCACCTCTGCGTCAAGGCCTTCGCAGGATGCAATGAGCCCCGGCAGGAAGCGCCTCAGGTACTCCCTGGTGTTGTAATTCAGTATGACAACGGCGGTTTTAAGCACTGAAGGAAACGTCTTTGAAGGCAAGGGTGGGAATTAGTTTGGACATGCAGGGACGGGCATCACGGGCCGTAGCCACAAGGTTGTTCCACAGGGATATGAAATCTCCGGTTATGAGCATTTCCCTTACGGGATGGACCTTCTTCCCGCCGCGGATGAGGAAGCCCTCTATTCCGTAGGAGAAATTGCCTGTTGCGGCGTTGGAATTGCCTCCGTTGAAGCCGGTGACAAGGATGCCGTTTCCAATCTTTTGGAGGAGTTCCTCCTGTGTGACGCAGTCTCCAACAGGCATCAGTTTCACCCTTGTGGCATCTTCTATTGTGGGTTCAACGCCCATCTTATGGCCGATATAAGTGTTTATGAAGAAGGTCTTCACAACGCCGTTCTCAATGACGGGAAGGTCCCTTGTTGCAACGCCCTCGCTGTCAAAGAGGCGGCAGCCGGTCTGCCCGGCAACGCGGGGGAGGTCTATTATGGAAAGGCTCTCCGGGAAGATCTTCTTCCCCAGTTTATCGGCAAGGAAAGAGTTCTTTTGCTGAACTGCAAACCCTCCAAGGGCATTGAGAAGAGGAGTGACCAGTTTCCCGGCGCACTCGGAGTCCACTATGAGGTTTGTGCGGCAGCTGTCAATCTCCACGGGGAAAAGGGCGGCCGAAGCACGTTCAATGGCGGTTTTTGAGCAGGTGTCCAATTTGAGGTCCTTGAGAAATGGTGCGGCATCCCACCAGAAATTTGAGTAGTGGTTGCCGTGTGCGTCCTCCACGGTGGCTTCATAGCCAATCTCGAATGAAGTCTCCGTATGGCGGGCATAGAGGCCCTGCGAGTCAATGGTGATGCTGTCAAAGAGGCTGTCGGAGTATTCTCCTTCCTCCGCAATCACGGTAAAACCGTTTTCCAGTTCTTCCTTCCTGGACCAGAAGGAGGAGTGCAGTGCCATTTCTTTCCTCCTGGCCGATGTAAGCTCCTCATAGGAAGGGTCATAGAGTCCCAGTTCCATTCCGGTGACGGCATCCTTTACAAGGCGTGCGGGATCCGGAAGGCTCCGGTTTTCATCCGGCTCCAGCATGCGTACGGTATCAATTGCACTGAGTATGAATCTCTCAATATCTTCCTTCTCCAGGCGGTTGGAGGAGAAGGTCCCAAACCTGCCGTCCACAAACAGCTGGAGCTGCAGGCTCTGGTCCAGTGCATAGGCGGTTTTGTCCACCTCTCCGTTCAGGATTCCCGTGAGGTTCATCACGGATTTGCTGTAGGTGAGGCGCACCTGCTGCGCGCCCTGCTCCAGCGCAAATTCCAGCGTTTTATTTAACTCCTTGATATCCATTTGTTTATAACTTTTACTCCAGTCATTTTAGTTGGGAGTAAAATGTGTATAATGTTGTTAATCAATTGTTTAATAAAAACGGCCTATTGGCCACCT
>OMQK01000186.1 GCA_900313205.1 uncultured Bacteroidales bacterium
GTGGATCAGGCCCTGGCCCTATTTCAGCCTGGCACTTAAACCGTAGATTATCAGTGTTTTACAATAACGGACGGGTACCGAAATGGGCTCACCGGATAATGTCCGTGTTTACAGATTGAAAGTAAGATGTTGATTTACGCATAGATTCGTGTTAGTCTGAAGAGAAAGAACTTCAAGTCAATAATACCTCTAAGTTGAGCCCTGAACGCTTTGATTTTAGTGTTCAGGGCTTCTGCTGAAGCGTTGGTTCGCCGGAAGAGAAAGAAGTTAAGCAGGTCATCTTCTCTGACCTGTAGTGTTTCAGCAAGGACATCAAGGTCATCGTTCTTGAACTTTTTCACCTTCTGGTACCATTCGGAGAGGCTTTTTTTTGCTGATTCAACCGTCGCTTGCTTGTTGTTAAAGATGACCCTGAGGGAATGAGACAGTCCAAAGGCTGTCTTGATGTCCGGATATAGTTCGAAGAGAAGTTTTGCCCTTGCCTTCTGTTTGTCAGTCCATTTCTCTGGAGACATCATGAGGAAGTATCTGGATCTGGCAAGGAGTTCCGGAAGCGTATCACCGTTGGCGAGTCGCTCTGGGACGAAGGCTTTCATTTGAGGGAGGTTGTGTTTCCCATCACGGAAGTACGGCGCTTTTCTCATCTTTGTCCTTCGGCCCTTCTGTTTTTGTTTGAACGCCTTTCTGGCTGCGTTCTCGGCCTTCGTTGCCTCTCGCTTATGCCGTATCCTCAGGTTGTTGACCGCGTCGACGGCCATCTTCTGCATATGAAAGCGGTCGAGTACTCTGTATGCCCAGGGGAAGACCTCTTCTGCGATGGCGGCCATGCTGCTTGATAAGTCCATCGTGATGACCCCAACCTGTTTCCGTACTATCTCCGGCACAAGTTTCAATGCCGCCACGACATCTTCTACTTTGGTGCCGCTGATGATGGCGGCAATACTCCCTTTATGGCCATGTCCCTCTTTGTTTGATAGGATGGTGAATAGTTCCCCGTCCTTGGTCGAGGTCTCGTCGATGCTCATCTGTGGGCCAAAGTTCTCCGGAAAGACCAAGTACTTGTCGGCATGGGACTTATCCTCCCATTGCATATAGCCGCTCAAATGATCCTTGTAGGCCCGCTCCAGTGTGTCTCCGTTAATCTTGTAATAATACTCCAGCGAACGTGCCGTCACTGGGGAGGTATCCAAGACGTTCTTTTAAAAAAGCCGCAAACTCTTCCGAGTAGCGGGTCCCTTGGGTTGCCAGGTTGTATACATTCAAAACGACATTGTGCCCTTCGGCGTCCAGCCAGCGACGACGACGGACATGAAGAACAACTTTGCGGTCTCGGATGGGAAAGTCATTGATTAGCGTCGCTTCTGTAAAACCATTAGCGCTCAGTGATGACTGAGCCTTAGTACGGTTGTCTTGCTCATCTAGATAGATATGAAGGATGCCACCACGGTATACTTTCTCCTGAGGTAACGGCTCTTCGTCTATGCGTACTACATCAAAAAAGTCCAGCATCCCGTCGGGTAGAAGGAAGCTGGACATAAATACATACATCTGGGGGTCAATTGAGGTCTTTTTCATGTGTGCAAAGTTATAACTTTACACGGAATCAGACACTTATAAAAGACATCTTTTCCACGGAAATTATCCGGTGAACCCAAAAATCGAACGAGGATTATTATACAAAGCCATGATTATCAGGCGATTAGCTGCCACGACACGAAAAAGAAGGCGGGGTGAGAAGACGCAAAAAAAGAAGGGCAACCTGCAAAGGCGCCCTCCTTCTGGGAAAAACCGGGAACTAGTCCTCTTCCTGCTCCTGGGCAGCGTATTCTGCCAGCAGCTTGGTCTGGACATCGGCCGGAACCTGTACGTACTCTGCGAACTTCATCTGGAAGGTGGCGGAACCACCGGTGAGGGAGCTCAGGACGGTGGAGTAGCGGTACAGTTCTGCCAGCGGAACGCGGGCGTGGAGCACGGTGAAGCCCTTCTCCATGTCCTGGTTCATGATCATGCCGCGACGGGTGTTGAGGTCGCTCATGCAAGGGCCTACATACTCGTTGGGGGTGAAGATGTCCACATTGTAGATGGGTTCCAGGATCTTGGGACCGGCATTGCGGAAGGCCTCCTTGAAGGCGTTACGGCCGGCAATGATGAAGGCGATTTCCTTGGAGTCTACCGGGTGCATTTTACAGTCATATACGTACACGCGGATGTCGCGGGCGTAGGAACCGGTGAGCGGGCCTTCTTCCATCTTGCTCTTGATACCCTTCAGGATAGCGGGCATGAAGGAAAGGTCGATGGAGCCACCCACAACGCAGTTGTAGAACTCCAGCTTGCCACCCCACTCCAGGTCCGTGATGTCCTGGCTCTTGAAGTTGAACACCACGTCCTTGCCGTCGATCTTGAAGTTCTTGGGAGCTTCCTGACCCTCTACGTACGGGCAAACCAGCAGGTGTACCTCACCGAACTGACCGGCGCCGCCGGACTGTTTCTTGTGACGATACTGGGCCGTAGCAATTTTGGTGATGGTTTCACGGTAGGGCACCTTGGGAGCGTAGAGCTCGATGTTCTGCTTGAACTCGTTGGTGACTCTCCACTTCACGTAATTGATGTGCTGCTCGCCCATGCCGGTGAGGATGGTCTGGCGCAGTTCCTTGGAGTATTCCACGCCGATGGTGGGATCCTGGGCGGCAATCTTGTTGAGGGCATCGCCCACCTTTGCCTCGTCGTTCTTGTCCACGGCCTTTACGGCGCAGCGGTACTTGGCATCCGGGAACACCATGTGCTTAATGGCCTCTACGCCATTCTGGGCCAGGGTAACGTCTGTTTTACCGGCTTTGAGCTTCATGACGCAGCCAATGTCACCGGCGGCAATCTGGGACACTTTTTCCTTCTTGGAGCCAGCCACGGCGTAGATGGCGGAAAGGCGCTCACCGTTGCCGGTTTCCGGATTAATGAGGTCTGCGCCCTCGTTGAGGGTACCGCTCATTACCTTGAAGTAGGAGACCTCACCCAGGTGCTGTTCCACGGAGGTCTTGAAGATGAACAGGGCCACGGGGCCGGCAGGATCGCACTTGAGGGTGCCGCCGTCCACGGTGGGCTCTTCCTTGCCGAAAGGAGAAGGAACCACGTTCACGGTGAATTCCATGAGGCGCTTTACGCCCAGGTCTTCCTTGGCGGCCACGCAGAACACCGGGATGGTCTCTCCCTTCTGCAGGCCCAGGCGCAGACCTTCGCGGATCTCGTCCGTGGTGAGTTCCATGGTCTCGAAGAACTTCTCCATGAGTTCGTCGGAACCCTCGGCAGCCTTTTCCATGAGTTCTCCGCGGAGTTCCTCGGCTTCGTCGGCATAGGCGGCGGGGATGTCCAGTTCCTCGTTCTTCTTATTGTAATATTTCATGGTGATGATGTCCACGAAGCCTTCCAGACCGGCACCGGGGTTCACCGGGAACTGGCACAGGGCGGCCTTTTTGCCGAACTCCTCGTGGATGGCATTGCGAACGCCTTCCCAGTTGGCTTTGTCGTGGTCCAGCTGGTTCACGGCAATGACCATGGGAATGCCGTATTGGTCTGCGTAGCGGGCATACAGGGAGGTACCCACCTCGATGCCGGCCGTGCCGTTCATGACCATGATAGCCGCATCCACCACCTTAAAGGCAGCCAGGGCGCCACCGGAGAAATCGTCCGAGCCGGGAGCGTCGATGAAGTTGATCTTGCAGCCATTAAACTCTGCGTACAGCGGAGTGGCGTTGATG
>OMQK01000052.1 GCA_900313205.1 uncultured Bacteroidales bacterium
CCCTCCTTGTAGTGGACGTGTATTCCCGCTTCCTGGAAAAGGGTGGAGAGGCGGGGCTCCGGGACCGTAAGGGACTCGAATGTTCCGGAGAAGAAGTGCAGGGCGTTCTGGCCGCCCGATATTATGGCCGTTGAAAGACCGGCTTTCTGGAGGCTTATGCCCGCCACCATTCCGGCAAGGCCGCCACCTACGATAACGACGTCAAATTTCATAGGCCTAGTACATGTTTATAAACCCACTGAGTGTACTCCGCTTCACGGAGAGTGTCTCCCCAGCCGATGGGGAAGTTGCCCTTCCAGCGCTCCTGGAGGAAATCGGCAAGGTCTTTCCTCTCCCTCTCTATGCAGCCATGGGCCTTTGCAAGGAGGCCGGCGGCGCGGCAGGCGCAGAACTCTCCCTGGCAGGTGCCCATGCCCACGCGCGTGCGCCGGCGAAGATCAGTAAGGGTGCTTACCTCCAGGCGGTCTATTGCGGCGTTGATCTCACCCACGGACACTTCTTCGCATTCGCAGATGAGGGCGTCGTCGCGGCGGTCTCCGGTGCGGAGGCGTGACGCCCTTGTGCCCATCCTGGAAGCTGCAGCCTTCTGGGCCGATGAAGGGGCTTCCCATATTTTCTGGGCCACCGCTTCATAGGATTTTTCCTCACTTCCGGGAAGGGGAGTGGTGGCGGTCTCGCATGGCTTGTCAATGCCCAGCTTCTGGCAAACCGCATTGGTTGCAATCTCTGCCATAAGCCTGTAAGTCATGAGCTTACCGCCCGTGATTGTGATGAATCCTTTAAGTCCGTCACGGACCTCATGATCCAGGCACACGATACCGCGGGAGATGTTTCGGCCGGTAGGGTCGTCATCGGCACTCACCAGCGGCCGGACACCTGCATATGCGCGAAGTATCCTGGTGGAGGAAAGTGAAGGGGCAAGCTTTGCGCCTTCAGTTATCAGGAGGGTTACTTCGTCCGGCGTTACTGCTACGTGATCGCATTCTTCGAACGGGATGCGGGTGGACGTTGTTCCAATGACGCAGACGGTGTCTCCTGGCACAAGGATATCGGCATTGGAAGGCTTTCTGCAGCGGTTTATCACCATATTGTTCACCCTGTGCGCAAAGATGAGGAGCGCGCCCTTTGCGGGGTACATTCCCACGTTTACGCCGGCCAGGGAGGCAATGCCGTGGCCCCAGATTCCGCAGGCGTTCACGGTGACGGGAGCGTAATAATCGGCCTCCTCTCCTGCAATATTGCGGGTATGCACGCCGATGATGGCGTCTCCCTCACGGATAAAGCCCGTGACCTCTGTCTGGAGGCGCACTTGGCCGCCGTGAAGCTTTGCGTCCAGCATGTTTGCGGCGCAAAGGCGGAAGGGATCCACGCTGCCGTCCGGGACGCGTACGGCGCCTATGAGGGCGGGATTCACGGAAGGCTCAAGCCTTCTGGCAAGGTCCGGGTCAATTATTTCTGCGTTGATTCCCGCGTTCTGGCATGCCTGGACAAAGGTTTGCTGGTATGCAAGGTCATCTTCCGGGAGGGTGATGAAAAGGCCGTCGGTCTCATCTATGCAGTGGGCCGCGATGCGCCTCAGGATCATATTTTCCTCTATGCATTCCCGGGCCGATTCCGAGTCATTCACCGCATAGCGCGCGCCGCTGTGAAGGAGGCCGTGATTACGGCCCGTAGCGCCTGTTGCAATGTCTGAACGCTCAATAAGCAGGGTCCTGAGGCCTCTCATGGCGCAGTCTCTCTGCGTTCCGGCCCCGGTGATGCCACCACCTATGATAATTACGTCAAATTCATTTGGCTTCATAGTTTGAAGTGTTACTATCACGCAAATTTAATGAAAAAACACCGGAAATGGAAATAATAACGGGCCTTTTGACGAACGGGTGAGTTTTGTGAGCGGAGGCGTGTAAAACAGGGACGAATGGAACTTCCTCAAATGCTTTTATTTGCTAAATTTGTAACGCATAATTATAACAAGGTTATAACCTAACCAAAACATAACTCAATGAGAGACTGTTTTAAGAGTATTTGTGGCCTCAAGGCCACTTTGATGGCATTAGTAATGCTTATTTCCGTGGTGTCCTGCCGGCAGGAGCCCATGAATCAGGAGGTACCTGTGCTTAAGGCTTCCGAGACTTCCCTGGGTTTTCCCGGAGACGGCGGCATCAAGACCCTCATGATAGAGGCGGGTGGTGCCTGGATTGCCAAGGCCGATGTCCCCTGGGTGAACATCTATCCGGAGAACGCCGGCGGTAACAAGACCGTCACGGTTCAGGCCATTGCAAACCCCAATTCTGTTCAGAGGACAGGCAAGATTGAATTTTACCTCACCGCATATCCTGACGTAAAGGCGGAGGTAAGCCTTATCCAGGCGGAAAAGGGTGCATCGGCCCCGGATCCTGAAAATCCCGGTGAAGATGAAGGCCCGGACAACTCTTCCGTAGTTATCCCCAGGGAAGATTTCACTGAAGAAAGTACCTGGAGCGTTACCGGAAACATTATGGACCTTAACTGGAGCAGTGACATAGTGATGCTGGAGGAACCTTCCTATGGCTGGCTTGCCGCATTTGACGTTGTGGTGGAATCCGGACAGGAATTCAAGTTCAGAAAGGACGCCGACTGGGACGTGAACCTTGGCGGCACCAACAAACCCCTGGAACTTGACAAGAGGTATAAACTGGCCGATGACGGAGCCAACCTAAAGCTTCCCGCAGGCACCTATGACCTTTACATCCAGCCCACATTCATGCTGCTCTATGCCCTTGAGGCGGGTGCAACCTTCTCCCACGGAGACGCCGTGGCAGAGGCAGAGCAAGGAGAGAACGTGAGAATCTACGTCCTCAACAACTCCACATGGTCAAAGCCCTACATGTACGCATACGTCGGCTCCGGAGAGCTTCAGCCCTACGGCCTGTGGCCTGGCACCTATGCCGCCGGCACCAGGCAGTTCGGGGACTACACTTGGACATACTGGGAGGCATCCGGCTTCAGCGGCATCAACGGCATCAATCTCATCCTGAACGACAACGGCTCCAGCCAGTATCCCGCCCAGGATGAGACAGATAAGCTGTGGAGTAACCTCACCATCCTCAACACCCTCTTCTTTGTCTGGGACGGCACCACTCTGTCACAGGTGGAAGATCCTGCAAATCCCGGCGTCACCGGAAAGGGTAAGGTTCCGGACGAAGTAAAGTTCGGCTCCAGTTCCTGGACTCTTATCGGCACGCTTGAAGGGACCAACTGGGACACCGATTTCCCTATGGACACGGAAGGTTACTGGGAGGTTGCAAGGGGCGTAACCGTCGCTTCCGGAGAAATGTTCAAGTTCCGCCAGAACCGCTCCTGGGGCAGTAACTACGGTTACGGTGAAAAAAACGGAGACACCCCCAGGGAGGCCACGGCAGGTGCAAAACTTGATATGGTGGCTGAGGGCGCAAACATCACAATTGCTCCCGGCACCTATGACGTCTACCTTGCCGCAGAGAACAGGATTGCCTATATCCTTTCAGCAGGATCGGCCTGGACTCATGAGGCGGAAGGAAAGCCGGAATACGGCGGAGAAGGGGAGTATGACCCTGATCTTGACCCTTCAAAGAAGCTCTCCGGTATCACCTACCAGATAAACGTCTTCTCCTTCAAGGATTCCAACGGAGACGGCTATGGAGACCTTAACGGTATCACTCAGAGCCTGGATTACTTTGACAAGCTTGGCGTAACCGGCCTGTGGCTTTCTCCTATCCATCCCGCCCAGAGCTATCACGGCTACGACGTAAAGGATTACACCGCAATTGAGAAGCGCTACGGCACGGAGGAAGACTTCCAGAACCTCATAAACAAGGCCCATGAGCACAATATCCGCATCTACATGGACTACGTGATCAACCACGCCGGAGACCAGAGCGTATGGTTCTCCGATGTCCGTGAGAAGGGCACCAAGAGCGAGTACTGGGATTACTTCTCCCTTTCAAAGAATCCTGAGGCCGATATCAAGGCCGGAAAGATTGCCCAGGTGGATCCTTCGGCAGGATACGACAAATACAAGTGGTTCCCCGTGCTTATTGGCGGCAAGGGAGAGAAGCGCTACAAGATAGAGCTTGACTGGACTAATGCAAGCGCTCCCAAGATGACCGTAACGGAAACCACTGAGGCCGTTACCACTACCGGTACCTACAACAATGCAGAGCGTTACCTCTACTGGGGTGGCGGCACCTACACCCAGTTCGTGGACAATGGAACCGGCAAGTACAAACTTGTCCTTGATTACAAGAGCGACTGGGGTTGCCTTGTACGTACCACAAAGCAGGATGTGTGGACAGGAAAGACCAAGTGGGGCTTCAACAAGACCGGAGACCAGATGCAGCTTGGCGTTGCCCATACCCTGTACTCCGATGACAACCCGGATAACGTCCAGTCCATTGTGATGCCTGGAGGTGAACTCTACTACTATTATACGGAGTTCGGCACAGGTATGTTTGTGGACTTCAACTATGGCCCTGCCGGCAGCTGCTCCAACTCCAAGGCCTTCAAGGCCGTTGTGGCAACCGCAGAGAAATGGCTCAAAATGGGCGTAGACGGCTTCCGCCTGGATGCCGTGAAGCACATCTACCACAATGAGACCGGCCCTGAGAACAAGGCTTTCTGGAAGGCTTTCTACAATGCCTGTAACACCGTTTACAAAGCAAACGCATCCAAGCGCACGGGCCTCAAGGGCATAGTGGACCAGAATATCTTCATGGTTGGAGAGGTGCTTTCCGGAGACGGAGACTGCACTCCTTTCTACGAGGGCCTTCCCGCCCTGTTCGAATTCCAGTTCTTCTGGGACCTCAGGAACTGCCTCAACGCAGAGAACATCTACCAGGCCGGTTATGGCCAGAACTTCCCGGGTTCCCTCAGTTACCGCTGGAACAACCACAGGGGAGTGAGGGGAGACGCAATCTCCACCCCCAAGCTTGCAAACCACGACGAAGACCGCACCGCTTCCCAGCTTGGAAACTACAAACCCAAAATCCGCCTTGCGGCTGCCGTGCTGCTTACATCGGCCGGCCGCCCGTACATTTATCAGGGCGAGGAACTGGGTTACTGGGGCACCAAGTCCGGCGGCGACGAATACGTGCGTACTCCTATCCTCTGGACCACTTCCCAGTCAAGTGCCGCCTCCAAGGGCGTATCCAATAAAGTGGACTGGAATATGCTGCAGCCTTCCATCAGCGTTGAGAGCCAGGAGAAGGACGATGCCTCTCTCCTAAGCCTGTACCGCCATTTTGCCTATGCCAGAAGCGTCAACAGCGCTCTGGCCGATGGCTGGCCTGAGGCCGATGAACGCACCATGGGAGGTTACGACGGCCGCGTAGCCGGCTGGTATCTCCACGCCAACGGCGGCTCTGACAAGGTTGTGCTGGTGATGCATAACTTCTCCAGTTCCTCCACAACCGTTACCCGCTGGCCAGGAGAGAATGCCACCCAGGAGAGCATCCTCATTTCCAACGGCAAGGTTTCCGTGAGCGGAAATGTGGCCGATGGCACCTCGGTGACCCTCCCCGGCTACAGCTCTGTGGTGTTTGCGCTGAATTAACTATTAATCAACTATAAACAAACAACTAAAACTTTTAAACATTATGAGAAAAGCACTAATCGCTGTTTTGGCATTGACGGCCGGTATGGTGGCTTGCCAGAAACAGGCCTCGATGGTCAACGTGCCAGAGAGTCCCATCCGCTTCTCCGTTGGAGGTACATATGCCTTCACAAAGGCAACAGAAGCCGCTCTTGAAGATGCGGATGCAATTCAGATCATTGCCGGCGCGCCCATCAGCAGTGCCAGTAAGGGAACTGTGAGCGGATCCAATCTGACTCTCACCCCTGATATGTACTGGGCAAAGGGTCAGAGTGAGGCAGCTACTTTTGTAGCAATCTATCCTTACACCGCCTCTACTTCAACTTCCATTGCATATGACCTGAATTTCGGAGGCAATCACGACTTCGCATACCATAAGAATTATCTTGTGGCCAAGGCATCTTCTGCTCCCACTGAGGAGAAAGTGGCACTGAATTTCCGTCACCCCTTCTCAAAGGTTCTAATCAATGTAGACAATCAACTTGGTTCCGACGCAGTGGCATCCGTGGTACTGAAGACCATCAAGATGTCCGGTACGCTTGATCTTGTAGCCGAAACCGTAGATGTCTCTGAGGTAGATGCAACAGACGTCACCGCTTATAAACTCAGTGATACTCAGTGGGGTGCCATTGTAATGCCCCAGAGCGCCCGTCCTACACTTGAAATCACTACTACTCTTGGATCAAAATACACATTTACCCTTCCTTCTGCTTTCACGTTTGAGGCAGGAAAGGTTACCACTGCATCTGTAATCCTTGAAGGCCAGAGTGGTGGCGGCGATTCACACGGAGCACCTGCGGCTTTTTCTTTCTCAGTCTCAAACTGGACCAATGGCGCCCAGAATCCCGGTTTTGAAAGCGGTGCCGTTGCAATGGGCGAGTACTGGTATGTGCTTGGCTGTGTGTATCAGGAAGACAACACCGTGGCTGCCTGGGCCAAAGATTTCCCTATGATCTATGGCGGCAAGAACGCTCAGGACAAAGATATCTGGACAATTACCGTGAATTATGACGAAACCAAGGCCGCTCAGCCTGTTGACTATGGTTTCAAACTTCGCAAGTACTCTTCTGAAACGGCAGAGGCCGACAGGTGGAACACCCAACTGGGTATGTATGCAAGTGATGCCAACGATTATATGAATATCGACTACGATTACGGCCTTGCAGATTCCGCAAATAAGAATATCCGTTTCTCTGAGGCAGGTAATTATACTCTTACCCTTACCGGCAATTCTCTGACAGTAGTTAAAAATTAAGAATAATGAAAAAAGTATTATATGCCGCCCTTGCGGCACTTGCTCTTGCAGCCTGCGCAAAGCAGGAATCCGTACGTCCCGTACAGCAGGGTGAGGTGAGGTTCACAACCAATATCCAGACCTATACCGTGAAGGCCACTGATACCGCATTTGAGAATAATGATGAGATTGGTATCTTTGCCGGCGCGCCTATCGGCAAGAACAATGTAAAGGCCGTGGTAACAGGCACCAGCCTTATTCCTGTAACCCCCATCAAGTGGGTTGAGGACAACAACAGCGTAGTGGATTTCGTGGCTTACTATCCTTATGCCGATGCCGCTACCCTTACGGATTATGTCTTTGAGGTTCAGACCAACCAGAGCTCTGCCGAAAACTACACCAAGAGCGACCTTATGCTGGCAAAGAAGTCATCGGCCCCTACTGAAAATGCCGTTGAACTTGCCTTCTCCCACGCCCTTTCAAAGGTTCTCATCACCCTCACAAACTCCGTCCCTGAGACCACTGTCTCCCGCGTGGAATTCGAGGGCGTGAAAATGAGCGCAAAGGTTAACCTCTCTACCGGAGCCCTCTCAGAGCTTGGCGCAGAAGGAACCATTACCGCCAATGCAAACGGCACTGCATATCAGCTTATCCTCCTTCCCCAGAGCGCAAGCCCCAAGGTGAACGTTTACCTCTCAAACGGCAACAAGTATACGTATGAGCTGGCATCGGCCTTCACTTTCAAGGCCGGCAAGAAGGCTTCCGCAGCCCTTGTGGTTAACCCTCAGCAGGAAGCAGGCGTAGTAGAATTCTCCTTCACCGTCACAGACTGGGAAGTTGATGCCGATGCCCTTGAATTTGGTGATCCTACCGTTGAGGCAGGTACTCCAGTAGAGAATGTCTGGAAGGTCGTTGGCCTTGGTGGTGACTGGGAGAACGGCATTGCTATGGCAGAAGATGAAAACCATAACTGGACTGCCGATATTACCTATACCGCAGGCGACGAGTTCAAACTCAAATGTGGAGATACCTGGGTTGGCATGAAGTCGGGATGGACTCATTATGGCCTTAATGACTGGGGAAATAATACCAATTATCTTGAAACTACCGGCGAGGGAGAGAACATTATCCTTGATGCCCCCACTGGTGACTATCACCTCTTCTTTGCCCCTGAAACCAGATGGTTTGTTGTTACTGCAAAGGGGGGTGAAGAGCCCCAGCCGGTAGAAACTGTGAAACTTACCGTTAATGTTGAGAATGCCTCCGAGTGGGAAAACATTAAGTTATATTCATGGACTGCTAATGGAGATTTGTCGGCCTCATGGCCTGGTGATGCACCTGCAGCAGAGGACGTAGTTGTAGGTGAAGTTCACTACAAGAGCTTTGTGTTCAATCAGTGCCCTAAGAATATTGTTGTAAACTACATTATTAATGACGGCGGAGAACCCGCACAACAGACAGCTGACCTGGTGCTTGGAACTTTCACGTCTGACACAACCGTTTACCTCAAATTCAAGTCCGACAAGACCGTAGAAGTTGTAGAGTAGTTTCACGTCACCCTATGAGAAAATACATTGTAATATTCACATTGGGTATTCTCGCCTTGGGTGTATGCTCCTCCTGCCGGCGCGGCAGGGAGAATCCGGAGGAAGTGAGGTATTCCATGAGGGAGGATGTGGTTTTCACCGCATCGGCCTCTGGGTATGTCACAAAGGCAACGGACTGGGCCCTGGAGGACGGTGACGAGATTGGCATCTTTGCCCTGGACCCCATTGACGTGTACAACGTAAAGGGGACCGTAAAAGGTGGAAAGGTTACAACCGCCACTCCCGTCAAATGGGAATTCAACCAGAAGCAGGTGTCACGCTTCGCCGCTTATATGCCGTATGTGGAAAACCTTGACAGGATGAACCTCTGGTTCAACATCAAGGCCGATCAAAGCACCTACGCAGCATATTCGGCCTCCGATCTTCGCTATGCCGTAGCGGACGCACGTCCTGGAAATCCCGTGGAACTGAAGTTCCAGCACGCCCTCTCAAAACTGGTTGTTGTGATGGAAACGCAGGACGTTGAAGTGCAGTCTGTGGTAACTGGTGAAATAGTGACTGGCCTTACCCTTAACATAGTTGACGGAAACGTTGAGGCAACTGACCTCAAGGGGACCGTCACTATGGGCCCTGCGGTAGATGCCAACGGCGGAACAGGCCACACAGCCATCCTGGTGCCTCAGAAGGGCGTTTTCCCCTTGAAAGTCACATTGAAGGGAGGCAGCGTCATAGAAGCCACCATGCCCAAAACCATAACCCTTGAGCCTGGAATTGCCTACAAGGCCACTATCGGCCTTACAGGTACATTCAAGCTTGAAGTGACGGACTGGGCCGATGACGGACAGATCCCCTATATAATTAAAGGACAGTAAAAGTATGAAAGCACGTATCATTACACTTATCATTGCGGCTTTCGTAGGGATTGGATCATTGGGAGCCCAGAACCGCTGGGCTCTCAAGACCAACCTTCTTCACGATGCAACGGCATCCGTGAACCTGGCCGTAGAATGGGGCTTTGCACCGCATTGGAGCGCGGAAGTGAGCGGCAGCCTGAACAAGTGGCAGTTGCCTGAAGGCCTTAGCCTTAAACATGCCATTGTGCAGCCGGAACTCCGCTACTGGTTCTGTTTCCCCAACCTCAAGACTTTCTATCTCCAGAAGGCCTGGATGATGGGAGGCGGCCTTGGCTTTGGATATGACTTCATCCTGACAAGGCACCTCAATCTTGAGCTTGAAATGGGACTTGGCTATATGTACGTGACCGGAGACGAGTACTCGGACGGAGTGCTTATCCTCCAGGGCTCCAAGTTTGACTATCTTGGCCCTACAAGGCTTGCAGTTACAATCTCTTATCTGTTCTAGGCTATGAAAAAGACAATCGTAACAATTTGCCTGGCGCTGTTATTTGGCGCAGTGGCCCACGGACAGGAGTATTCCAACGACGTAGCTGTAACCAATGTGGAGTTTGTCCTGGACGGAGAAGATCTCCTGGGCCAGATGGACCTTGATTTCTCCCATATCTACGCTTCACCCACGGAGCAGCGTAATTATTCCCTGGTCATATATGCAGGGGAGAATTACGTCACCCTTCCCATAGCCAGCCTCCTTGGCAGGAGCTGGTTCTACCATTACGCCCGTGAGAAAAGAACCAATGAGCCCTTTGCCATGGACCAGCACACCTGGTACTGGAAAAAGGCTCCAACTCCGTTCCACTTTGTTGCGGTAACCCCGTATCAGCAGTGGATGGAGACCGCTCAAATCCGCATAGACGCGGAGGTTGGCGGCTGCTGCGGCAAGGAAGGGGAGACCGTAAAAGGCGTCCCCGTCCTCAGTGCAAAGATGCCCTACATTGAACCTGAGCCCGTTAAGCCCGTTTATCGGCCTCAGTTCATCTATGTGCTCCCGCCCGCAGAGACCACCGTCAAGCAGCGTGACATCTCAGGTGAGGCATATGTGGTGTTCGCTTCCGGCAAAACCGCCGTTGACCCCTCCTACAAGGACAACGCCGCAGAACTGGAGAAGATCCGCGCCACCATTGATTCGGTCAGGGCCGATATAGATGTCACCATCACTGTCGTTGTCCTGAAGGGCTTCTCATCCCCGGATGGCAAGCTTGCCACCAATGAGAAACTCTCCAAGGCACGTACGCAGGCCATCAAGGACTATGTGAGTAAACTGGACACCCTCCTGGAAGACAACGTCTTCAAGGCGGAATCCGTGGCCGAAAACTGGGATGGACTGCGCTCTGCCGTGGAGGCATCGGAATTATCGGCCAAGGAAAAGCTCCTTGAGATAATTGACTCCGACATAGCCCCGGATAAGAAAGAGGCCAAGATCAAGGCTTCTTATCCCAAGCAGTGGGCTGTAATGGTGAAGGATATCTTCCCGCTCCTCAGGCGCACTGACTACCGCGTGAGCTACACAGTCAAGAGCTACACCACCGCAGAGGATGCAAGGCGCATCCTCCATACCGCACCCGCTAATCTGAGCATAACGGAATTCTTCCTGGCTGCCCAGGGTTATGAGATGGGCACCTATGAGTTTGACGAGGTCTTCAAGATAGCGGCAAGGATATACCCCTATGACCCCGTTGTCAATATCAATGCGGCAAACGCCGCAATGAGCCTTGGCAACCTTACCGCCGCCGAGGCCTACCTGAAGAGGGCGGGGGACAGCCCCGTGGCATGCTACACCAAAGGCGTGCTGTGCGCTCTGCAGGAAGACTGGGAAGGTGCGGTAATGTTCTTCACATCGGCCAAAGCATCCGGGGTTCCGGAGGCTACCGCCGCCTGTGAAATTGCGAAAGAGCTTCTGGAATTTGGTAAATAGCGCATTTTTGCGTAAATTTACTCACTTTTAGAAGTTAACCGCATAATAATGGATTCGGTAAAGATTATCGAAATAAAAAAAAGCGTCTTTGAGGACAACAACCTTGATGCAGATGCCCTGCGCAAGGAGTTGAAACTCAAAGGCGTTTTTTTGCTCAACCTGATGTCGTCGCCCGGCAGCGGCAAAACCACCACCCTTATTCAGACCATTAACCGCATCAAGGACAAGATCCGTGTGGCTGTAATGGAGGCCGATATAGACTCTGACGTAGATGCAGTCAAAATCAAGGAAGCCACCGGCATCCCTTCCATCCAGCTTCACACCGGAGGTATGTGCCATCTGGACGCCGAAATGACGCGCCAGGGCCTTGACAACATGCCCATGGAGGATGTGGACCTGGTTATCCTTGAGAACGTTGGAAACCTTGTCTGTCCCGCAGAGTTTGACACCGGCAGTTCCTGCAACGCCATGATCCTCTCTGTCCCGGAAGGCCACGACAAACCCCTCAAATACCCACTCATGTTCTCCATCTGCGACGTAGTTGTGGTCAATAAGATTGATGTCCTGCCTTTCTTTGACTTTGATATGGAAAAGTGCCGTGAGTACGTCCATATGCGTAATCCCAAGGCGCGCGTCATTCCCATATCGGCCAAAACCGGGGAGGGCGTGGATGAATTTGCCTCCTGGCTCCTTGATGCCGTGAAAAACTGGAAAAAACACTAAAACTTATGCTATATGCCTGAGATGTCAAAAAAGTTTGTCCCCAAGCACTTTGGTGACAAGAACCCCAATCCCAAGCTCATTAAATTCGTCCGTCACGTCACGGACCGCATTCCCGGAAAGATCAAGATGGACACGGACGCCCCGGAGTACTGGGGCCTTGCCTGCATCTTCGAGGATGAAATGGACGCCGCCACCCGC